>NZ_WKCD01000159.1:0-12516 GCF_021606625.1 Pseudomonas sp. PA-4-8C | reverse complement strand
CACGCGGCCGCGCCAAACCCTGGGCTGGAAATTCCCCATAGAGGTGCTGACCGAGCACCTGCAGCTCCTGGCGACCAATAACTTGAATACGGTCAACTGACTGTTGCACTTGGAACTTGAGTCCGCCCTGTTCCTTCATCAACGCACGTAACGATTTATAGTTATGCACATCACCAGTGAAGAATTTCTCAGCAATAATTTGGGCTTCCGCCCCACGGAGGGATGCGCCATCTGTGGCATCTGTAATGTACCTCCATGCATGCTCAATATCGTTATGCCCGAGAATCCAACGAAGCGTATCTATGCGTCCTTTCCCATATGCGTGAAAGAACAACAGGGCCGCTACACGGCGCAACTGGTGCTGCCTGATATAATACCGAAGCCCTACTTCATTAACTTCGCTCTCAAAGTAGTCACACAAGAAGTCAAAGCATGTATTCATGCTCATTTTTGTGGCGGAATATATTAACTTTCTGCCATGCAAAGACGGAACGGAGAATATAGTAGGAGCTTCCGCCGAGAATCCAGCATTGATGAGCTCCTCCTGAAGGCGTACTAATTGCCCAAGCATCTGTACCGCAAGGGGATCAATAGGTCTGGCATCGGATTTCCGGAGACCATACGTATTGGTTGTGCTCTTTTCTCTCATGAACATCAGCCAAGTATTCGTGGAGTCGAATGCTCGGGCCGACGGGATCTGCAAAAGCTCATCTATTCGGCGAGCCATAAGCAAACCAACAACAAATTGAATAGCACCAATATAAACGTAGACAAGTTCAAGCAAGCCTGCATTGGATCTTAGCCGCTCAAAATAGTTCTGCTTCGTTCCCTTTCGACTTTCAAGACCACTGCCATCGGCATCACTTGTATTTCTACAACCAAGCCCCAGTTTTGTCACGCCGTGATGTTTCAAATCACTGCCAACAATTGAAACAACCTGCTCATCGGTTAGGCTTGTAAGCGTTGTGTCATGCTCATCACAGTATCGAGCCAACCTGCAAAACCCCTCAATAACGAGAGGGCCCAGCTCGTAATGAAACTCGACAGCACCTTTGAATAATTTAAAAATCGTGCCGGACGGCACTGTCACATAACGACCAGGTTTGGCTAGCTCTGGCATGTAACCTTTAATTCTATCCAAAACTCGCTCATTGGGCCCTGGCACTCCAAGTTTCTTGAGCAACCCCATTCCATACAAAAAGTTGTAAAATAGCCTGTACTGGGATTCGGCCATGAGACTTCCCGACCTAGAAGTAACCTTTACTCCCTCCATCTCACGCTTATAGGACTCACCAAGCGGATAAAAACTAAGAATTTCATGCCTAGGCTTGGCCATGTCCCCACGGATAGTATTTGGGTAAACCTCGGCTGAGATGCGTACAGAGTTTACCGTATAGCCAGCACCTCTATGTCCGTCGTAGTGGCCTTTATAATATAAAGCGGCCCGAATACGTGGAATATCATCAACGGAAACATTAAGCTCGTTGGACTCGAGCTGAGTAGAACTTATCTCTAACATCGACGGATTCTCTTCCAATATGGAAGCAATCGTCGCGCCTGGTATTTCATCCAAGAGCGCTAGAGCATACTTACTCAATTTTTCTGACCAATCATACAGCGCTTCGGCCACGGAGGATTCTGAAGACAGCTTATTTAGGATCCATTTCAAATCGCCTTCAGACAAGCCTGCCAATCCGGCACTTGAAAGCTTGAGCTCATGTGCGTGAATTAGCAGGCAGTCAATAACACCCACGGCGGCGTGAAACTTCCGTCTTAATGTCTCAACACTTTGAGAATTAGCCATTTCAACCAGGCTATTTCGCGTGGCGCCAATGAGGGCGTATTTAAGACCGTTCAACAGATCTAGGTTTTCGTCATCGGTGAGGTATGAATTGTTGTCTAGGGCTACCTTCCAGTTTAGCAGAATGGGATCGCCGTTAAAATTCACGCTCCAGACGAAAGCATTAAAATCAGTGGTTAGCCAGGATGCTTTACGGAAAGCTTCTGCTGGCGCTAAGCGAGGCTCGCCGAGGAACCCAAGTTTAGATGGAGCATTCATATACAAACCTCTCCACAGACTCTGCGCTAGCTGTTAATGCCGCCTTGTGGAGATCACTCCGATAAGTGGCATCTCGGTGCTTACTAATCTCCCCTTCTAGAAAGCCTGCGTAACTCGCCCAGTAGACTGCCTTAGCACTAACCTTCTGATTGGGTGGCGCTTGCTCAACAGCCAATTTTATCGAGAGCAGCACGCTCAAAATATCGACAGACACTAACGCATATACAGTCCCGTCGTTCTCAATCTTTTCATGATGCCCATCTGGATCTTGAAGATACGCAGGAATATCTCCAAAAGCATGATTCACTAGAAAAGCGTCTAATTCAGCCAAGCTTGAGAAATTGCTGGCCCGAAATAAAAACGGACTATCTTTAAGACTATGACAAATTAAGATCTTGTTAAATACTCGCATGCGCCTTTCATGCAGGAAATCGATAATCACCTTGGGCAAATAGTGATCCATGAGGTTAGGATCGTAGCTCTCATGACCTAAAGCCTGAGATGTAGTTTCAGCGCTATGCGTCTCAATAAATATCTCGGTTACTCTGGATGCGCGTACGGAAGACGCACTCACCATCTCCAAAAACTTAACGAGATCATCTTCAGACATGTCCGTATGAGGACGAAATTGAGCTAAAAGATTGTTTCTCAAATACGTACCAGGTTTAAGTGTTGACCTCGACCACGGGGTTAGGGTGCTTTTGGCAGGCGGTGAAAATGCGTTACCGCATGTAATGAACAGCTTCCTCCATGAGGGATCACCCTGTGATTTCAAATACTCACGTAGGGGCGCAGTGATCTCAATAATTTGGTCGACCAAAGCTTTAGTTTCTGAGGTTAGCGTGATTTTTTGTTCAGACCTTCCTGCCCCCTTACGATCCTTGTACCCCACCAGCTTATACACCGACCCGTCCAGTACATATCCAGATCTCTGCCCATGCTTATTCCAAAGATCGAAATCACCCAGAAACTCTGACGTAATTATCGGATGCCTTAGAATAATTAGGAGCTTAAATGGC
This sequence comes from Pseudomonas sp. PA-4-8C, assembly GCF_021606625.1. Taxonomy (NCBI): domain Bacteria; kingdom Pseudomonadati; phylum Pseudomonadota; class Gammaproteobacteria; order Pseudomonadales; family Pseudomonadaceae; genus Pseudomonas; species Pseudomonas sp. PA-4-8C. The sequence continues at coordinate 9,438 of NZ_WKCD01000159.1, read as the reverse complement.
ATTAGACTCCCCGCCAGTGGCATCCCCATATAGCTGGCTAAATCAGAAGCAGGAGTCTGAGAATCTTTTGTATCCACTGACAAGGAAGCGTAGTGGCTGTATGGCTCTCCGTACCCGTAGGTTTCGAAAATACAGCAAATATTTGGGATTATTAGTAGGTGTCCCTTCTTACGTTTAGTTGTATCTACCAACTCTCCCTGCGCAGCGAGCTTTTTACGACGAAGAACCCTACCATATAGATCTGCTATCTGAGCCTTGGCCCATCCCTCAATAATCTTCAGCCGCTTAGATATGGAAATAAATAATATTTCAATAGCTTCAGACTCAGTAAGATGTAATGGTATTTCCATTACGAGCTTGACTTTTACATCAGCGCCATCTTCGTTTTTTCTGATATTAGTCGACTGACCATCGATTCGCTTCGCAGGTGCTAACGGCAGCTTCCCTCCCAATGGCTCCGCCCATACACCTGGAAGAATGAAAATCTTCTCAATGAACCCAATATACTTATTCCAAGTCTTCATTTGCGCGTCGATATCCAGCCCCAAGGCCTCGCCACTCATGAAAAAACTTTCCCTGAAATCCCAGAAGAAATTGTAAATCATTGTCGAATCGTTAAACGTGTATTCAGGCCAAGAATCACTATTCTGACTCAGAAAACCAGCCATCTTATTCGGCATAGTTAACTGTGTAGCTCCATACCCTGAAATATGGAGTCGTAGCTGCTCATACAGGCGGGATGTAAAATCATGACCATGACTGTTATGAATATTGGCAAAGTGACAATACAACGTGGTGCCTTTACGGTTTTCTACAGGCCATCCAGTCCAATATTTGACTTTACGCTGGTCAACCCCATGAAGTATTTTCTTCCACTTCGCATTATATTTTTCTCTTAGTCCACTTCCATATTCTGTCGGCGGCATGGAAGGGACGTAATTACGCGCTTCGAGCAAAATATCTTGCAGATAAACGGAAATCTTCGCGCGCGTCACGTCAGACGTACCGACCAAATCCTGTTCGAACAGCGCTCCTTGAAAACCCGCAACGATGTGGGTCAGCTCTGACGACGAAAGCTTCAAGAAAGACAAGGGCTGGTTGGTGATGTCACAAAAGCATTCGAGAAGCTTCAATGTCGTCGTCGACGGCACCTTCCTACGCTCAGCGCAACGCTGAAACAACTCCACCACATCAGGCGCCAGAGCTCGGAAGGGATAGGTTTCGATGGGCGATCCTTTTTTGACGATTGTCACTTACAAAATCCGTGGTGAGCTGGCTGTAATCTCCATTCTACAGGCATTCCGAATAACTGACAAAAAAATGCGAATGGCAAAATTTGGGAACTGCTCGATGACATGCTCAACGCGCTGCTGTTTGCGCTGATCGGCATGGAGCTGCTGCTATTGCCATTCAACTGGCTGCACGTGTTCGCGGCGAGTTTGCTGGCCGTGGCGATCCTGCTCTCGCGCCTGCTGACCGTGGCCCCGGCGATCCTGTTGCTGCGCCGCTGGCGCTCGGTGCCACGCGGCACAATCCGCATCCTCACCTGGGGTGGCCTGCGCGGCGGCGTCTCGGTGGCACTGGCCCTGGCCCTGCCCCTGGGCCCTGAGCGTGACTTGTTGCTGAGCATCACCTATATCGTGGTGCTGTCCTCGATCCTGTTGCAGGGGTTGAGCATCGGCAAGCTGGTCAAGCACGTGACCCGGGGCGAACCCCAGGCCACGCCTGAGCATCACTGACCCTTGTTGATCTGCTGCGGATGCCTCGGGTCCGCAGCCTTTTTACCTGGCAGGCTGCTTTCGCTGCGAACCTGCGCATGGCTGATCAGCGCAAAGATGAAACTACCACCGATGATGTTGCCGGCCAGGGTCGGCCCGGCGAAGACCAGCCAGAAATCCTTCCACGGCAACTCGCCGGCAAACACCAGGTAGGACACTTCCGCTGAACCGACGACGATATGGGTGAAGTCGCCCAGCGCCATGAAGTAAGTGATCAGGATGATAATCCACAGCTTGGCGCTCTCCATCGACGGGATCATCCAGACCATGGTGGCGATCATCCAACCGGAGACGATGCCCTTGGCGAACATCTGCGCGGGGTCGTTCTCCATGACCTTGCGCCCGATCTCGAGGAAGGCCAGGTCGGTCTTGGTATCGAAGATCGGTAGGTGCAGCATCACGTAGGCCACCAGCAAAGTACCGCACAGGTTGCCCACCAGCACCACCGTCCACAGCCGTAACAAGCGCGCGGCATTGGCCAGGGTCGGCTTGCTCATCACCGGCAGCACGGCAGTCAGGGTGTTTTCGGTAAACAATTGCTGACGGGCAAGAATCACCGCGAGAAAGCCTGCGCAATAGCCAAAGCTGGCGATCACCTTGAATTCCTCACCGTCCGGCAGCCGCGAATTGAGCAGGCCCATGCCCATCAGCGACAGGCCCATGGTCAGGCCGGCAGCCAGCGCCGACCACCACAGCGCGGCCACATTGCGCTCCAGCTCCTGATCGCCTTGGGTACGGATAATTTCGTGTAATACAGCCGCGCGAGGCGGCTGGTTGTCATCAACGTCCTGCTGCTCTTCCTGCGACAGGTTGGGGGTCTTGCCGTCTGCTTGAGTGGCCATGATGTACCAGAGTCCAAGGGGTGCCTGTAGCTACGACACGCCGCGACGATGGCTGTTCAGTGGCACCGCAACTAAACCGGAATACGCCAGGCCTTGGCCTGCTCCACAGTGGTAGAGCTCAAGGATGTACTCCAGGGTTTATTACGCGCCCGGTAGTGTTTGACGATGCCATCAAGCACACGGTTAAACTCCGCTGGCGTCGTCGCCTCGCCCAAATCACGCACCGCGCGTTGCAATAACTCTACGTTGGCAGCCGGCTGGCCAGGGCGGTATAGCGAGGGATAAATGACTTCGCGGATAAAATTCTCTGCCTTTACCCCAATATCGCGTCTTTGCATTTCGCCAACGGCGCTCGTTAACACCTTGGACATGCCTGAGCCATTGCCCGACGCCAGTTTGGCGCCCACCTGCAGCAGTTGCTGAAAATTGCGCTGGCCTGGCGCATTCAGGCGCTTGCCCAGCCATTCGATATCCTCGGGCCTACGAGCGAGGGCGTCTAGATTGCGCAGTGCCGAGGCTATTTTTGGCGTAATCACCAGCGACGTGCTGGATTGATTCGCCTCGGCAATCGCAGTGTCCAACGCCTGTAACGCCTGCTGTGCGTCCTTGCGAAAACGCAACGCCTCGGCGCCGGCCGGGTCCTTTTGCAGATCATCCTGTACGCTGGCGAGCACTTGATCATCCATCGCCATCACGGCGTCGTTCAACGAGGGGAATTCATGACGCTCACGCTCCAGCTCACGTTTTTGCAGATGCCCTGACACCGCCTGGCGGGCCTGGGACTGCAAATGCTGTTTCTGCTCAGGGGTCATGGTGAAGTTGACGGTGCCATTGAGCAGGCCGCGAAAGTCGCCTTTGCCCGAGCTCAGTGGCAGCGTTACCGTTTGCTCCGAAAACTCTTTGAGCCGGTCATCCTGATAGCTTTCAGCCGCGGTGTGTGGCGTGCCGGTGATCGTGTCGACCAGAGAGCTGAAAAAACCTCCGCTTTTTGGGGGGGCTGATGGTTTGTCAGACTCGAACTTGACGATCAGGGCTTCGTCCTTGCCCAGGGGGCTTTCCGGGAAAGAACGCTCAATAATGCCTGGCGCCGGGGTATTGAGGAGCAAACCACCGTCCTGAAACGCCGTGACCTCTGAAGCAGCCTGAAACCCGTGGCCCTGTTCGGAAGGGCTCTTGAACAACCCAGGCAGCGCCCCCGAAATAAGCGCGGCGCGGGCGATATCCATATCCGGTGTGAGGCTGGCATTGAATGTCACCAACTGCGGGCGACCATCGAACATGCCCGTGCCGGTGATGTTCAGTTGCTTGATCGCCGGAATATGCCGGCTCAAAATTTCCAAGTCGCGAAACGTCGGCCCTGCGCCAGCGCTTAGCCGGTCGGCAATTTCCGTGACCTCGGGCGGTCGGTTTGCCGCTGGCATGCCCGCGATATGGGCGAGAATAGACTTACGTGATTCATTACGAATCAAGTCTTCCAGCGGCTGCCCCTCGGTTTGCAGGCGCGGCAGCAACGTCAGCAGCAGTTGAGAGATATTACCCGCCGGCCCTGGCACTTTCCCGACGTATTTGCCGATCTGGGAACTGGCCTCCTGCAACCACGCAGTGACCGGGTCTTTGCTATTGAGCAAGCTGGGCAGGTCAAGGTTATTCGACAGTTGCGTAAAGGCCTTGGCATCCATGCCGCTGGCGAGCAGCGCTGCGGAAATCGCGCCGGCAGAAGAGCCGGAAACCACTTTGACGCCTTTGAGTTTGTCGGCCTCTTCAAGCGCCTGCACCATGCCTGGAAAGGCGATGCCCTTGGCGCCACCGCCACTGAGCACCAAGTGAGCAGGCGGCGGCGGTGACAGCACCACCTCCACACGTCCATCGCTGTGACGATAAATACTCAGGTTGCGCTCGCCCACACCTTTGACCGGAGGCGTCTTTACATCCTGGTCGGTGGTTCGAGGCAGAGGGCGCTGGTTTTCTACAACAGAACTGGAGACTTTCATACACGAGGCTCTCTCTACAGGGTGTAGGCCTGAGTGATGAGAGAGCCTCGGATAGATCCATGTGGAATGATTTGGTAACGCAAATCACGCCGTGCAGTTGTTACTCGGGAAGACTGTCGTCCTTGAACTGGTCCTTCACGTACTTGATCTCGGTGCGACCGTGGGGCGCCGGCAAACCGTCTTCGCCCAGGTTGACGAAGACCATTTTTTCCACGGTCAGGATGCTTTTGCGCGTGATCTTGTTGCGCACTTCACAGGTCAGGGTGATGGAGGTGCGGCCGAACTCGGTGGCGGTGATGCCCAGTTCGATAATGTCGCCTTGGCGCGAGGCGCTGACAAAATTGATTTCCGAGATGTACTTGGTGACCACGCGCTGGTTGCCAAGCTGGACAATCGCGTAGATGGCCGCTTCTTCGTCGATCCAGCGCAGCAAGCTGCCGCCGAACAGGGTGCCGTTGGGGTTGAGGTCTTCGGGTTTTACCCATTTGCGGGTGTGGAAGTTCATGATCACTCCAAAGCGTCTTGCCAAATGATGGGCAACATCATGGCAGAGCCAGGGCCCAAGCTCTATGAGCCATTAGCTATCAGGCCCATGAGCGATCTTCATGCCGCCGGATAGAAAGGCTTGGGAAGTGCCGCTGACACGGCTATAATCGCCTCCGCTTCAAAACGGTCATCTTCGATTGATACCGTTCTCCCGCCACCTGTCCGAGGGGCGCTGCAGCAGGTTCAACCTGTCAGGCTCGGATGGGGCGTTGTCCGGCCTGGTTGCCCTGGCCTGATACTAAACGCACAACGGCGCCCATTCGCACCCTACGAATGGAGGCTCTCTATGAGCGCTGTAATGACGCCTGCTGATTTCAATGACTACAAAGTCGCCGATATGTCCCTGGCTGCCTGGGGCCGTCGCGAAACCTTTATCGCCGAATCCGAAATGCCAGCCCTGATGGGCCTGCGTCGCAAGTACGCCGCTGAGCAGCCGCTCAAGGGCGCGAAGATCCTCGGCTGCATCCACATGACCATCCAGACTGCCGTGCTGATCGAAACCCTGGTTGCCCTGGGTGCCGAAGTGCGTTGGTCGTCGTGCAACATTTTCTCGACTCAAGACCAGGCCGCTGCCGCTATCGCTGCCGCCGGTATCCCGGTATTTGCCTGGAAAGGCGAGACCGAAGAAGAGTACGAGTGGTGCCTGGAGCAAACCATCCTCAAAGATGGCGCGCCTTGGGATGCCAACATGATCCTTGACGACGGCGGCGACCTCACCGAGTTGCTACACAAGAAGTACCCGCAGATCCTCGACCGCGTCCACGGCGTGACCGAAGAGACCACCACCGGCGTACACCGCCTGCTGGACATGCTGGCCAAGGGCGAGCTGAAAATCCCGGCCATCAACGTCAACGACTCGGTGACCAAAAGCAAGAACGACAACAAGTACGGCTGCCGTCACAGCCTGAACGATGCGATCAAGCGCGGCACCGACCACCTGCTGTCGGGCAAGCAAGCCCTGGTGATCGGCTACGGTGACGTGGGCAAGGGTTCGTCCCAGTCCCTGCGTCAGGAAGGCATGATCGTCAAGGTCTCCGAAGTTGACCCGATCTGCGCCATGCAAGCCTGCATGGACGGTTTCGAAGTGGTTTCGCCGTTCATCAACGGCCAGAACGACGGCACCTCCGCCTGCATCGACGCAGCCCTGCTGGGCAAGATCGACCTGATCGTCACCACCACCGGTAACGTGAATGTGTGCGATGCGAACATGCTCAAGGCCCTGAAGAAGCGCGCCGTTGTCTGCAACATCGGTCACTTCGACAATGAAATCGACACAGCTTTCATGCGCAAGAACTGGGCATGGGAAGAAGTGAAGCCGCAGGTACACAAGGTTCACCGTACCGGCGCTGGTGATTTCGACCCACAGAACGATGACTACCTGATCCTGCTGGCCGAAGGCCGCCTGGTGAATCTGGGCAACGCCACTGGTCACCCAAGCCGCATCATGGATGGCTCGTTCGCCAACCAGGTGCTGGCGCAGATCTTCCTGTTCGAACAGAAGTACGCCGACCTGTCGCCCGCCCAGAAAGCCGAGCGCCTGACCGTGGAAGTACTGCCCAAGAAACTCGACGAAGAAGTGGCCCTGGAAATGGTCCGCGGCTTCGGCGGCGTGGTGACTCAACTGACCAAGACCCAGGCCGACTACATCGGCGTGACGGTTGAAGGTCCGTTCAAGCCGCACGCTTACCGCTACTGATCGGCCTTGCTGGCGCCGGCTCTTCTGTGGGAGCCGGGCTTGCCCGCGATGCAGACGCCTCGGTGTTCCAATAACACCGAGCTGATGCTATCGCAGGCAAGCCAGCTCCCACAGAAAGCCAGGCACCCGCATCGATTGCGTATGCCTTCCAGGCTTTCGAGTTTCCAAGGGTATGACCATGTCCCAAGACCGTCGCTACAGCTTCGAGTTCTTCCCGACCAAGACCGATGCTGGGCATGAAAAACTGATGACTACTGCCAAGCAGTTGGCCAGCTTCAGCCCTGATTTCTTCTCCTGCACCTACGGCGCTGGCGGTTCGACCCGTGATCGCACGATCAACACCGTGTTGCAGCTGGAAAGTGAAGTCAAAGTTCCCGCCGCTCCGCATTTGTCCTGCGTGGGCGACAGCAAAGCCGACCTGCGTAGCCTGCTGACCCAATACAAAGCCGCCGGCATCAAGCGCATCGTTGCCCTGCGTGGCGACCTGCCATCGGGTATGGGCATGGCCAGCGGTGAGCTGCGCTACGCCAACGACCTGGTGAGTTTCATCCGCGAAGAAAGTGGTGATCACTTTCATATCGAAGTGGCCGCTTACCCGGAGATGCACCCCCAGGCGCGCAATTTCGAAGACGATTTGCAGAACTTCGTGCGCAAGGCCAATGCCGGCGCCGACAGCGCAATCACCCAGTATTTCTTCAACGCCGACAGCTACTTCTACTTCGTCGAGCGTGTACGGGCGATGGGCGTGAATATCCCGATCGTGCCGGGCATCATGCCGATCACCAATTACAGCAAGTTGGCGCGCTTCTCCGACGCCTGCGGCGCCGAGATCCCTCGCTGGGTGCGCAAGCAACTGGAAGCCTATGGCGATGACGTCAAAAGCATCCAGGCGTTCGGCGAGCAGGTCATCACCGAGATGTGTGAGCAATTGTTGCAAGGTGGTGCACCAGGGTTGCATTTCTATACCCTGAACCAGGCTGAACCCAGCCTTGCCATCTGGAACAACCTCAAGCTGCCACGTTAACGCTTGCCCAGTTGTGCCAAGGCCCTCGTTCTGACGAGGGCCTTTGTCGTTTTACGTTACCCACGGAACCCCGCAGTCCATGAATACAGTGCCCCCGACGTCCCGCCCGCAACTGGTCTACCTGGTCTTCGGCGCCGACACCTACCATCAGGAAGCGGTATTCAGCATCGCCAGCGCACTGGCGTTCCTGCAGGACACGCCGGACGCGAACATCGACATTCAGGTATTCAGCGACAACCCCGAGCCTTATCGCTTGCTGCCGGTGCGCGTCCGACCGTTGGACGAGGCCACCCGCAAACGCTGGAGCGAGCCCCACGGCTATCACTTTCGCACCAAACACGTAGTGCTGCGCCAGGTGCTGCAAGAATCCCCGGTGGCACTGCTCATCGACACTGACACCTTCTTCCATCATTCGCCCATGGCCCTGTTCGAACGCGTACAGCCCGGCACTCTGCTTTGCAACGCCTTCTACACCAAATACGGCGACAACCACGAAAGCATCCTGTACACCGCCCTACGCCAGCGCCTGCTGGACATGGGCGTGGCTGACGATGACATGATGACCCTCAACTCCGGCGTCATGGGCCTGACCCAACAGGATGCGCACATCCTCGACCGCTCCATCGAGTTGATGGATGAACTGTTTCCCCATGCCCAGGGCGCGTACACCCTTGAAGAGTTCTGCCTGTCCATCGCCGCCTACCGCACCGTCAAGGTGCGCGAGTGCCCGGACCTGATCCACCATTACTGGAGCCGCAAACAGCTGTTCCGGGCCAAGGTCAAGGCGTGGATCGCCAAGCACGCCAGCGCGCCCACCAGCGCACAAGCCCTGGCCGATACGCGCCAGGTCTCCTCGCACCTACCGCGCCCGCCGCGTTTTCAGCGCTTGATGTACAAGCTGATCACCCTGCTGCTGCCCAAGCACCAGCAACAGTTCATCCGCGAAATCCTCTACGGCTGCTACGAACACGAAAACGAGTTCGACCAGGCCTGCGGCCCGGTCTGGTGGGACAAGGCCCGACAAAACCAGGAAGAACGCCAGAAGCGCCCGCTTGATGCCCACCAGCTGGAACACTGGTTCGCCAACCCCGTGGTGCGTTTGATTCTGGGTGAGCGCCGCGCCGCGATCCACGAACACCTGCTGAACGCTCCCGCGAAGTAAGACCGCCCGCCAATGCGCGTGCCAGAGCTTCTCTTTCTGTGGACAGCGTCGTAACCTCAGGGTATGCCCGTCTTCTTCAAGCTGTTCACCGCTGTGTTGTTTTCTTGCCTGAGCCTGGCCGCTCATGGCGAGAAACTGCGCATTGTCACCGAACCCTGGGCACCCTATGTCTACGAAGACAACGGCGTCATGGCCGGCCTGGATTATGAAACCACGGTGATCGTGTTCCAGCGCCTGGGGGTGGAGGTGCAATGGCAGTTCCTGCCCTGGAAGCGCTGCCTGGCGATGCTCGAGCAGGGCCACGCCGACGGCGCGCTGGATATTTTCCACAGCCAGGAGCGCGACGCCTTGCTGCTCTATCCCAGTGAGCCGTTGTCGGAAGTCGAATTTGTCTTGTTC
>NZ_WKCD01000158.1:0-12551 GCF_021606625.1 Pseudomonas sp. PA-4-8C | reverse complement strand
AGGAAGCAGCACGCAAATCCGCCGAAGAGAAAAAGGCCCAGGCCCTGGCAGATTTGCTTTCCGACACGCCGCAGCGTCAGCAAGCCTTGGCCGATGAGCGTGGCGATGAAGTCGCGGGCAGTTTCGACGACCTGATTCGGGCGCGGGCAGCGGAAGGTTGGACACGTCCACCTTCGGCACGTAAAGGCATGACAGTAGTGCTGCAGATCGGCATGTTGCCGGACGGTACGGTGACTTCGGTCAGCGTGGCCAAGTCCAGTGGTGACGGTTCGTTCGACAGTTCGGCGGTTGCCGCGGTCAAGAATATTGGCCGGTTGACCGAGATGCAGGGAATGAAACCAAGTGACTTCGCTCCCTATCGTTCATTCAAGATGACATTCACACCTGAGGATTTAGCCTTGTGAGAAACCTTCTTCGAGGAATGCTTGTCGTTATTTGCTGTATGGCAGGGATAGCGGCGGCGGATGAAAAGAACATCCTGGTAACCAGCGGCAGTGATCGGGCCACCCCGATTGCAGTCGTGCCGTTCGGTTGGCAGGGCGGCAGCGTGCTGCCGGACGACATGGCCCAGATCGTCAGCGACGACCTGCGTAACTCCGGTTACTACGCGCCGATTCCAAAAGGCAACATGATCAGCCAGCCAACCCAGGCCAGCGAAGTCATCTTCCGTGACTGGAAGGCGGTCGGTGCCCAGTACCTGATGGTCGGCAGCATCACGCCGGCCGGCGGTCGCCTGCAGATCCAGTACACGTTGTTCAACGTGGCCACCGAGCAGCAGGTTCTGACCGGCAGCGTATCGGGTACCGCCGAGCAACTGCGCGACATGGCTCACTACATCTCGGACCAGTCGTTTGAAAAACTCACCGGTATCAAAGGGGCGTTCTCGACGCGCCTGCTGTATGTGACGGCTGAGCGTTTCTCTGTAGACAATACCCGCTACACCCTGCAGCGTTCGGACTACGACGGTGCACGTGCAGTGACCTTGCTGCAGTCCCGTGAGCCAATCCTGTCGCCGCGCTTTGCGCCAGACGGCAAGCGTATTGCCTACGTATCGTTCGAACAGCGTCGCCCGCGCATCTTTGTGCAGCACATCGATACTGGCCGTCGTGAGCAGATCACCAACTTCGAAGGCCTCAACGGTGCGCCAGCCTGGTCGCCGGATGGTTCGCGCCTGGCTTTCGTGCTGTCCAAGGACGGCAACCCGGATATCTACGTGATGAACATGGCCTCGCGCCAACTGAGTCGCGTGACCAGCGGCCCGGGCATCAACACCGAACCGTTCTGGGGTAAGGATGGTTCGACCATCTACTTCACCTCCGACCGTGGCGGCAAGCCTCAGGTCTACAAGGCAAATGTGAACGGCGGCGGTGCGGAACGTGTGACCTTTATTGGTAACTACAACGCCAACCCCAAGCTTTCGGCCGATGAAAAGACGTTGGTGATGATTCACCGTCAGGATGGTTTCACTAATTTCCGGGTTGCGGCCCAGGATTTGCAGCGCGGAACCGTAAAAATCCTTACAGATACCAACCTTGATGAGTCAGCCACTGTTGCGCCCAACGGCACCATGGTAATCTACGCCACCCGCCAGCAGGGCCGGGGAGTCTTGATGCTCGTGTCCATCAATGGACGCGTAAGGCTCCCACTTCCTACCGCACAAGGCGAAGTCAGAGAACCATCCTGGTCCCCTTACCTGAACTGACGCGGCGCTACAAAAAGAAGTACTTAACACACTGGGGTTCATTAGGAGTTTCACGATGGAAATGCTGAAGTTTGGTAAGTTTGCTGCTCTGGCTCTGGCTCTGTCCGTAGCCGTTGGTTGCTCCTCTAAAGGCGGCGACAATGCCGGTGAAGGCGCAGCTGTTGATCCAAACGCTGGTTACGGCGCCAACACTGGTGCGGTCGACGGCTCCCTGAGCGAAGAAGCTGCTCTGCGCGCTATCACCACTTTCTACTTCGAATACGACAGTTCGGACCTGAAGCCAGAAGCCATGCGCGCTCTGGACGTTCACGCCAAGGACCTGAAAGCTAACGGCGCTCGCGTTGTTCTGGAAGGTAACACTGACGCCCGTGGTACTCGTGAGTACAACATGGCACTGGGCGAGCGTCGTGCGAAAGCCGTTCAGCGCTACCTGGTACTGCAAGGTGTTGCTCCAGGCCAACTGGAACTGGTTTCCTACGGTAAAGAGCGTCCAGTTGCAACTGGCAACGACGAACAGTCGTGGGCTCAGAACCGTCGCGTCGAACTGCGTAAGTAATTCGTCATGCGAACGTGCCGTCGTGCTCTAACTGTATTGGCTCTCAGCTTCGCACCGCTTGCGGTGTGGGCTGCGGTTCCTGTAACGGATAGCAACTCAGGCTATAACAATAGCGGGAGCAGTTATCCGCCAGCAGGTTATGGCACGAACGGCGCCTATGCGGGGGGAGCGGCTACGTCCGCTCCCTCGGCACAGGGCGAACTGTTCAACCAGCTGCAACGCATGCAGGATCAATTGGCCCAGCAACAAGGCGCCATTGAAGTTCTGCAAAATCAAGTGAACCAGCTGAAGCAAGAAGGCTTGGAGCGATACCAGGATCTTGATCGTCGTATTGGAGCCGGTGTTGCACCTGCCGCTACTCCTGATAATTCTTCTGCCGGTGGCGCACCCAGTGCCGCTGCCGGTGGCGCCGCAGCGGGGGCCGCTGCTGCCGCCCCTGCTGCCAGCAGCGAGCCGGGTGATCCAGCGAAGGAAAAACTGTATTACGATGCAGCCTTCGACCTGATCAAGGCCAAGGACTTCGATAAGGCCAGCCAGGCTTTTACCGCTTTCCTGCGCAAATACCCTAACAGCCAATACGCGGGCAATGCCCAGTACTGGTTGGGTGAGGTCAACCTGGCAAAGGGTGATTTGCAAGCGGCGGGCCAGGCTTTTGCCAAGGTCAGCCAGCTGTACCCCAAGCACGCCAAGGTTCCGGATTCGCTGTACAAACTCGCTGATGTAGAACGCCGCCTGGGTCATACCGACAAGGTCAAAGGCATTCTGCAGCAGGTGGTTGCCCAGTACCCGGGTACCTCCGCGGCGCAGTTGGCCCAGCGGGACCTGCAACGCTTGTAAGCCATGCAGCCCGTTTAGAAGAAACCCGCGCTTGTCGCGGGTTTTTTCGTTAGAATCCACGCCCTTTTATGAAACACGCTTCCTGGGGTTGACGCGTTGGCGCAATCCCTTGAAGTGCCTGACGGAGGCGGACAGCCTGTTTAGCTGTTACGCCCGTGGCGACTATGCAAGACACATTACGTATTACCGAAGTCTTTTACTCGTTGCAGGGTGAAACGCGCACTGCTGGCCTGCCCACTGTCTTTGTACGGTTGACCGGCTGCCCATTGCGTTGCCAATACTGCGACAGCACCTACGCCTTCAGCGGTGGTACCGTGCGCACCCTCGACGACATCCTGGAACAGGTTGCCGGCTACCGGCCGCGCTACGTCTGCGTGACGGGCGGTGAGCCTCTGGCGCAACCCAACGCCATTCCGTTGCTCAAACAGCTGTGTGATGCCGGCTACGAGGTCTCACTGGAAACCAGCGGCGCCCTGGACATCTCTGCGGTCGACCCGCGTGTCAGCCGAGTGGTCGACCTCAAGACCCCGGACTCCAAGGAAGCCCACCGCAACCGCTACGAGAACATCGACTTGCTGACGGCCAACGATCAGGTCAAGTTCGTCATCTGTTCCCGTGACGATTATGACTGGGCCACCTCCAAGCTGATCCAGTATGGCCTGGAGCGGCGGGCGGGCGAGGTGCTGTTCTCACCCAGCCATCACGACCTGAACGCCCGGGAGCTGGCGGACTGGGTAGTGGCGGACAACCTGCCGGTGCGCCTGCAATTGCAGCTGCACAAGTACCTGTGGAACGACGAGCCAGGGCGCTGATCAGGCGGCTGCGATAGGCGTTCTACCCACCGAATTACCGTTCAAATGCGTTTTTTCTGATTTATTTAAAATAAGGTGTTGAATAATCCTTAGAAATCAGTATTATACGCGCCACAACACAGCGGGTCGTTAGCTCAGTTGGTAGAGCAGTTGGCTTTTAACCAATTGGTCGTAGGTTCGAATCCCACACGACCCACCATTTTTGGCGGTTTAGAAAATCCGGAAGGCCCACGCAAGTGAGGATTTCCGGGTTTTTTTTTGCCTGTGATTTGGCCGATACAAATCGCCGCTGGGGCACCGCCTGCCCGAATTTCCGTTGTCGTCCAAACATTCCTTAAATTCAAATATTCATACGCGAACCGGTGCTGACCGAATAGTCCGGACGTTCGTGTGCGTGTTCAATGTGTATCAAATCTGATACCGCTGGTCGGATAATCTTTTTTAAATTCATCAAATACTTGGTTGTTTTTGAGTATATTTCTTAAAAATCATAGTCTTAATGGTTTTTTGGGAAATTTCCTAAAGTTTAGTCAGTTTGTTGGCGCTCCATTCCAGCGATGTTAGTTTGCCATCCTTCGTCACGCGATGGATCGAACATGCCTGCCTCACTGCCACGGACTCGGTATTCACTGAGCATTGCCCTGCTTGCCTGCCTCGCTTCCCACGGAGTGATGGCGGCAACCCTGCCGGGTGATCAGGACCTGATCCGCGAACGGCAAAACCGCCTTTTGGAAGATCAACAGCGCCGCCTTGAGCAGCTCAAGGAACTGCCTGGCAAAGAGGCCCGGCCCGAAGCGCCGGTAGCCCCGGTGGACAGCCGTTGCTTCCCGATCCAAACCATTGAACTCCAGCGTGCCGACCACCTGCCTGTCGCTGAACGCGAGCGTCTACTCAAACCGTACGCCGGTCAGTGCCTGGGCGTTGCACAACTCAATACCCTGCTCAAAGACATCACCAACTACTACATCGACAAAGGCCTGGTCACCAGCCGCGCCTACTTGCCGCAACAGGACATGTCCAAGGGGCACCTGCAAGTGCTGGTGGTGGAAGGCAAACTCGAAGGCGTGAAGGGCGCAGACAACAGCAAACTGTCGGACCGCGAACTGGCCATGGCCTTTCCCGGCAAAAGCGGCGAGATATTGAACCTGCGAGAAATCGAACAGGCCGTCGACCAGCTCAACCGTTTGCCGTCCAACCAAGCCCAAATGGAGCTGACCCCAGGCGATGCCGTCGGCGGCAGCTCGGTGCTGGTCAAAAACAACCCGCAAAAGCCATGGCGTGCCAGCCTGTCGCGTAACAACGATGGCCAGAAAAGCACTGGCGAACAGCAGTGGGGCACCGGCTTTGAGTGGGACAGCCCGCTGGGCCTGGCCGATCAGCTGATTCTGCGTGGCGGCCATGACGCGGTCAGCGACCATCAGAAAACCTCCAAGAATGCGATGCTCTACTACAACGTGCCCTGGGGCTGGTGGAACTTCAGCTACAGCTACAACCAGAGCGACTACCGTTCGGTCGTCCAGGGCGACGGTTTCGACTTCAAGCAAACCGGTGACAGTGAAAACCATCAGTTGCGCGCTGAGCGGGTGATCCACCGTGATGCCGTGAGCAAGACGTCGCTCAACGTCGGCCTGTCCCACCTGCGCACCAACAACTACATCGAAGACAGCCGCCTGGCCGTCAGCAGCAATCGCCTCAGCGAGTTGCAGTGGGGCATCAACCACGGTCGGCGAGTTGGCAGTGCGTTTGTCAACGTTGACCTCGGCATGCAGGACGGCATCGGTTTGCTCGATGCCCAGGCGCAACATGAGCGCGATCAGAACGGCAATCGGTTGGCCAATTCCCGCTACCGCAAATACACCGCCACCGTCAGCTACCTGCAACCCTTCACGCTGTGGGGCGAGTCGTTCAGTTTTACCAGCCTGGCCACCGGCCAACGCAGTGAAGACGTGCTGTTCAGCCCCCAGCGCATGAGCCTCGGCGGCTCGGCGTCGGTACGCGGCTACAAGGATCAGCAACTGACCGGCGACAGCGGCGGTTACTGGCGCAATGACCTGCGCTGGAGCCGCCCGGTGACCCTCGGTTGGCTGCGCCCGGTCTTCGGTGAATATGGTGCCAGCTTGGGCTACGACCAGGGCGTGATCCGCAACGGCCGCTACAACGGCGAAGTGCACGGCCGCGTCTCAAGCAACTCCCTTGAGCTGTTCGCCCGCGGCAAACACGTGAGCACCAGCGTGACCTTTGCCCACTCCCTGGAGCGACCGGCCGCGCTGCTTGAACGCGAAGCGCCGATCTACTTCCGCCTGGATTTCTTCCTGTAATTCACCGCCCAGTTGCAACGAGAATTTGAAATGGATGTTCGCCAATTTGCCTTCCTGGTTCGCCAGCCTTCTGCTGCCCTGAAAAGCCGTGACGCGTTCCTGGGCCTGCCCAAACGTGGCCTGGCGCTGATCCTGGCCAACGCGCTGTTCTGGCAACCGTTGCTGGCCCAGGCCGAAGGCATCGTGGTCAGCGCGCCCGGCACCACCGTGGGCGCGGCGGGCAATGGCGTGCCGGTTGTGAACATCGCCACCCCTAATGGCAGTGGCTTGTCCCACAACCAGTTCAAGGACTACAACGTCGGCGCCAACGGCGTGATCCTCAACAACGCCACCGAACGCACTCAATCGACGCAACTGGGCGGCATCATCCTCGGCAACCCGAACCTGCAAGGCCGCGCCGCCAATATCATCCTCAACGAAGTCAACGGCGGCAGCCCCAGCCAGTTGCGCGGCTACACCGAAGTGGCGGGCCAGTCGGCCAAAGTCATCGTCGCCAACCCCTACGGCATCAGCTGCAACGGTTGCGGCTTCATCAACACCCCCAACGTCACCCTGACCACTGGCAAACCCATCCTCGATAATGGCCGCCTGGACCGCTACCAGGTCGATGGCGGCGCAGTGACCATCGACGGCCAGGGCCTGGATGCCGGCAACGTTGACCACTTCGAAATCATCACCCGCTCGGCCAAGATCAACGCACAGATCAATGCGCGCAACTTGAGCGTGATTGCCGGGCGTAACGACGTGAATGCGCAGACCTTGACTGCCACTGCGCGGGCCGATGACGGCAGTGCCAAGCCGGAGCTGGCGATTGACTCGACGGCGTTGGGTGGGATGTATGCGGGAGCGATCAAACTGGTCGGGACCGAGGCCGGGGTTGGGGTGAAGCTCGACGGGGCGCTGATCGCCAGTGGGGGCGATATTCAACTCGATGCCAATGGCCAATTGAAGTTGGCCCAAGCCAAAGCCGAGAACGGCGCGATTGCGGTCAACGCGGCCAGCGTGCTGACCCAGGGCGCGGTGCATGGCGGTACCACGCTGACCGTGCAAAGCCAGGGTGACCTGAACAACCAGAGCAACCTGAGTGCTCGTGACCACATCACGCTGTCCAGCGGTGGCCAACTGAACAACCGCGGTATTATCGAGTCCGGCGTTAACCTGGACCTTAGCCGTAATGCCACAGGGGATATCAGTCTCAGCGCGCAGAGCCTCAACAACACTGGCAGCAGTGTGGTTTCCAGCCGAAAACTGACCGTCAACGCCGCGCAGGCCTTGATCAATCAGGGTGGAACCTTGAGCGCCAAACTGGCCGCCCACATTAGCGCAGGCACCCTGGACAACCAGAACAAAGGCCGCGTGTTGAGCTCGGGTGGTCTTGAACTGAACGCCAACCAGTTGCTCAACGCCCAGGGTGGACTGGTCACCAGCAGCGGGCCGTTAACCGCTACTGTCGGCCAGTTGAGCAACCGCAGCGGCGAAGTGTCCAGCCTGGGCGTCGCAACGCTGAATATCACTACGCTGGACAACGTCGCGGGCATCGTCACCGCCAATCAGGGCCTGCGCATCACGGCCAGTGGCGCCATCAATAACCAGGGCGGCAAACTCACCAGCCTGGACACCTTGAATCTCACTGCGGGCGCTGTAGATAACAGCGCTGCTGGCCGTATCGCCAGCAACCAGGCCCTGGCCGCCAACGTCGCCAGTTTGAACAACAACACCGGTCAACTCACCAGCGTCACCGCGCTGACGCTGGACGTGAACAAGGGCCAGTTGAGCAACCAGAGCGGCTTGATTCGTGGGCCGATCCTGGCGTTGAACAACCTTGCCGATGTTGATAACCAGGGCGGTGAAATTGCCAGTGCCCAGAGTCTCACCTTCACAGCCAATAGCCTGGACAACACCGGCGGCAAACTGCTGAGTGATCAGGCCCTGACGCTGCGTTTGACTCAGGTGCTGAACAACGTCAAAGGCCTGGTTTCGGCCAATGGTCTTGATGTTCGTGCGGCGAGTGTAAACAACAGCACAGGTACGCTCACCAGTGACGCCAGTGTGTTACTGACGCTGGATGGGGCATTGACCAACACCCAAGGCGAAGTGTCCAGCGCCAACGCCACGCAGGTGCAAGCCGCCAGCCTGGATAACAGTGGCGGCAAGGTCACTGGCGATACCTCGTTGAATGTGGATGTGCGTGGCGCGCTGAACAACCGTCAAGGTGTACTCGCTACCGGCCAAACGGCCTCGATCACCGCCGCCAGCCTGGATAACAGCAACACCGGCAAAGTGCTCAGTGACGGCAGCCTCACCACGCGTATCATGGGGTTGCTGGACAACCAGAGCACCGGCTTGCTCACCGCCAAAGGCGCGATGGACGTGCAGGCGGGTAGCCTCGATAACCGTGGCGGCAGCTTGAGCGGCAAAGACTTGCTGACCCTGAATACCGCCAGCCTCGACAACCGAGGTGGCAAGGTCAGCGCCGACAAGGACCTGCAACTCAACGCTACCCAGTTGAATAACCAGGACAAGGGCCTGCTCAGCGGGCAGGCGGCGATCCGTTACCTGGGCGCTGCCCTGAATAATCAGGGCGGTTTGCTCAGCGCGGTGGGACCGGTACGCATAGATGCGACGAGCGTGGAAAACGCCAGTGGGCGGATTTCCAGCCAAGGTGATCTCACCGTCAACGTGACCCATTTCAATCAGCAAAAAGGTGAGCTGGTTGCA
Organism: Pseudomonas sp. PA-4-8C; assembly: GCF_021606625.1. NCBI lineage: Bacteria > Pseudomonadati > Pseudomonadota > Gammaproteobacteria > Pseudomonadales > Pseudomonadaceae > Pseudomonas > Pseudomonas sp. PA-4-8C. The sequence goes on along the minus strand of NZ_WKCD01000158.1, from coordinate 3,608 downwards.
CAAGGCAACATGAGCCTGACCGGCAGCACGCTGGATAACAGCAGTGGCGGCCTGATTGGCTCGACCAAGGCACTGACCCTGACCGTCGATGACATCAACAACCAGGCCGGGGAAATTTCCAGCACCGCAGACGTGAACCTGACGGGTACCCGTCTGAATAACAGCAGCAGTGGCAAGGTGTTGGCCGGTACCAGTCTGGGACTCAAGGTGGCGCAAGTCATTAACCAGAGCGCGGGCCTGCTGTTCGGCAAAGGCCAGGTGACCCTGCAAGGCCATAGCCTGGACAACAGCGGCGGTACGGTGTCCGGGCAACAAGGCCAAAGCCTGACCTTGAGCGGTGACTTGAATAACACTGCTGGCCTGCTCACCAGCGAAGGCGCCATCACCGCCACAACGGCAGTGCTGAATAACACGTCAGGCACGGTTTCGAGTGCTGGTGCTATTGCTCTGAGCGCTACGGGTGCACTGACTAACCAAAATGGTGCGATAACCACTGACCAAGGCTTGATCCTTAACAGTGCCAGCCTGGACAACCGAACGGGGACCCTCAGCGCCAAGGGCGCGGTCAGCGTGACCACCGGGGCATTTGATAATACTCAAGCCGGTCGCCTGATAAGCAATGACACCCTGACCCTGACGGCCGGCCAGGTCAGCAACGGCAAAGACAGTCGTATCGCCAGCGACAAAGATCTGCTCGCCAGTGTGAAGGGTTTCGACCAGCAAGGCGGGCAGCTCTTCAGCAAGACATCGCTGAGCCTGGACTTGAACAACGGTCAACTGAACAACCAGCAAGGCCTGATCAACGCACCGTTGCTGATGCTGAAAAATCTCAGCGACGTCAACAACCAGGGCGGCGAGATTTCCAGCGTGCAGGCATTCACCCTGGCCAGCAAAAGCCTGGATAACAGCAACGGCAAGCTCATCAGCAATCAAGCGCTGACCCTGCGCGTCGATCAAGCCTTGAACAACATCAAGGGCCTGATCTCTGCGGCTGCGTTGCAGGTTCAGACAGCCAGCCTGGATAACAGCGGCGGCCTGATCAGCAGCCGCGGTGAACTGGGCGTTACGGTTGACGGTATTTTCAACAATCAAAATGGCTCGGTGGTGGGGGACGGCAACGTCCAACTCGCTTCCGCCAGCCTGGATAACACCGATGGGCAGCTTTCCAGCAAAGGTGATCTGACGGCTAACGTCGCGACGACTATCAACCACAACGGCGCACTGGTCGCCCAGGGTGCGCTTTCCCTTACCGGTCAGCGCCTGGATAACCGGCAAAATGGATTTGTGGGCGCCAACCAACGTATCGACATGAAGGTGGGTGAGGTCGATAACCGCAGTGGCGAGATTTCCAGCAAAGCCGCGGTGGCGCTGACCGGCCAACGCCTTGATAACAGTGACGGCGGCCTGGTGCTTGCGGCCACCAGCCTGAAGCTGGACGTCGACAAGGTACTCAACCGTAATAAGGGCCAACTCAGTGCTCAGAGTGGTGTGAGCCTGGCGGGTGCCTCTCTGGATAACAGCGGCGGCAGCCTTGTCAGCCAGAAAGACCTTGGCCTTAACCTCAGCGGTGAGCTGAACAACACTCAAGGTCGACTGAGCAGCGAGGGCCTGCTGAGCGTCAACGCGGCGGGCCTGATCAACCGTAAAGGCAGCGTGTCCAGTGCCGGCGCATTGAGCGTCACCACGGCCGGCGCAGTGGATAACCAGGGCGGGGAAATGGTCACCGATGCCGGCCTGACGCTGCGCAGCGCCAGCCTGGACAACGGCCAGAAGGGCACCCTCAGCAGCACTTCAGCGCTGAATATCACCACTGGCGCGTTCGACAACAGCCATGCCGGCAATGTCAGCACAAGCGACACGCTGACTATTACCGCAGGGCAATTGACCAACCACGACGGCGGTCGCCTGACCAGCAACAAAGCGCTGACTGCCAATGTCACCGGCCTGGACCAACAAGGCGGGAAGCTGTTCAGCAACACGTCTGTCGCACTGGACCTGAAAAACGGCCAGTTGAATAACCAGGGCGGCCTGATCAACGGCCCGCTGTTGATGTTGAAAAACCTCAAGGGCGTGAACAACCAGGGCGGTGAAATCTCCAGTGCCCAAGCCTTCACACTGACCGCCGACAGCCTGGATAACAGCAGCGGTAAATTGCTCAGCTACCAGGCCCTGACCCTGCGCATCACCCAGGCCCTGAATAACGTTAAAGGCCTGATTGCCGCCCAGTCCGTCGACGGCCGTGCCGCCACCCTGGACAACAGCGGTGGCACCCTGACCAGCCGTGGCGACACGTTGCTTAATGTCGACGGCCAGCTCACCAACCAGGATAAGGGGTTGATCAACGCGGCTAATGCTCTAACCCTCAACAGCGCGGGTGTGAACAACCAGGGCGGTTCTGTGTTGGGCAAGTCGATTGCCATCGACCTGGGCGGCGGTGACCTGAACAACACCAAGGGCTTGATCACCACCGAAGGTCAACTGACCATCAAACGCCTGCGCGACCTGAGCAACCAGAGTGGTGAGATTTCCACCGCGCAAAACCTCACCCTCAATGGCCGCACGCTGGATAACAGCGCAGGCAAACTGATCAGCAACACTGTGCTAACCCTGGACGGCACCCAGCTGACTAACCAAGGTGGCCTGATCTCGGGTTGGCAAGGTGTCAGTGTCAATGGCGTGGACTTGGACAACCGCAACCAAGGCACCGTCTCCAGCCGTTTTGGCAACGTCGATGCCACGCTGAGCAAAAGCCTGCTCAACAGCGGTGCCGGTGCACTGGTCAGCCAAAAAGCCCTGACCGTCAAAGCCGCCAACCTCGACAACAGCGACAAAGGCATCCTTTCCAGTGCGGGCGGGCAAACCCTGACCGTCACCGGGGTGCTCAAAAACGCCGGCGGTGGGTTGATCGACAGCGGCGCGGCCCTCGATCTGAACGTGCATACACTCAACAACGCAGGCGGCACGGTCAATGCGCAACAGGCCCTCAGCCTTATCGGCACCAGCCTCGACAACAGCGCCGGCAACCTGATTGGCAACGGCAGCGTAACCCTCGACCTGCTCGGCGCCCTGACCAACACCGACGGCAAACTTGCCAGCGCCGGTGCGCTGCTGCTCAAACGCGCCACTGAGGTCAACAACCAGGGCGGCCAACTGGTCAGCCAAAGCTTGCTGACCCTGTTCGCGGGCAGCCTGGACAACCGCAAGCGCGGCACCGTCGCGTCCAACGGCACGCTGCTGGCCACCACTACCGGCGCCATCCAAAACGACGGCGACGGGTTGATCTACAGCCAGAACGCCGACCTGAAACTCAAGGCCGCCAGCCTCGACAATGCCAAGGGCTCGATCCAAAGCCAGACCGCCCTGAACCTCGACATCACCGGCGCCTTCGACAACCAAAGCGGCAAAGTCATCGCGCAAAACGGCGCTGTCGACATCAAGGCCACATCCATCGACAACCGTGGTGGCACCCTGGCCAGCCTCAAGGGCACTCTGCAAGCCAAAGCGCTGGGTGGCTTGCTGCGCAACGACTTCGATCTGAGCAACAACCGTCAGGCCGGCATCATCCAGGCACAAAGCCTGATCCTCACCAGTGCCAGCCTCAACAACAA
>NZ_WKCD01000157.1:0-12582 GCF_021606625.1 Pseudomonas sp. PA-4-8C | reverse complement strand
ATCATCGCCCCTGGGTGCGCTGCTGCATAAAGCACGGCGCAGGTTAAAAGCCAAGCATTGGTCGGGCCGCCAATGGAGATTTGTCGTGCCTGATAAACACCCCGCCATCCCTCGCCCCCAGCGTTTGACTGAGGGCGCGCTGTCCGCCCTTGAGCGCTTTTCACACATTGAAGCCGTCAGCGGTATCGTGCTGCTGCTGGCTGCCATCGTTGCGCTGGTGTGGGCCAACAGCCCCGCCGCCGCGACCTACGAGCATTTCTGGAACACGCCCATCACCCTCGGGCTGGGCGACTACAGCGTGTCGCGCTCCCTGCATTTTCTAGTGAATGACGGGCTGATGACCATCTTCTTCCTAGTGGTCGGTGCCGAGATCCGCCAGGAAATCAAAGACGGCGCCCTCGCCAACCTGAAGCTGGCCACGCTGCCATTAGGCGCAGCCCTGGGCGGCGTGCTGATGCCGGCGCTCATCTACACCCTGCTCAACCACGGCACTGCCGCCGCGAGTGGCTGGGCGGTGCCCACCGCGACCGACATCGCCTTTGCCGTGGGCGTGCTCGCGCTGCTGGGCAAGTCGATCCCCAGTGGCGTGCGTATCCTGCTGCTGGCACTGGCGATCATCGATGACATCGTGGCGATCTTGATCATCGCGATCTTCTTCACCGCCAGCCTCGACTACATGGGCTTGGTGATTGCCGCAGGCGGGCTGGCCCTGGTGCTGGTGTTCCAACGCATGGGGATCAGCAAGGCGGCGATCTACCTGCTGCCGGGCGCTATTGTGTGGTTTGGCCTGCTCAAGACCGGCGTGCACCCAACGCTGGCCGGGGTGATCCTTGGCTTGATGACCCCGGTCAATTCCAAGCCCACCCGGGAACGCCCGCTGGAAACCATCGAACGTAACTTCAACGAGCTGATGGACCGGTTCTCGCAGCCAGCCGAAGGGGCCCAGCAAGTCGCCGCCCCCCTCAAGCAATTGCGCGAAGCCCAGCGGGAAATACTGCCGCCGGTGCAGCGGGTTCAATCAGCGCTGCACCCCTGGGTAGCCTTCGGCGTGATGCCGCTGTTTGCCTTGGCCAACGCCGGTGTAAGCCTGGACGGTTTCAATCTGGATGACCCGCTGGCCCACGGTGTGTTCATGGGCGTCATCTTCGCCCTGGTGCTCGGCAAGCCTCTGGGCGTGATGCTGGCGAGCCTGGCGCTGGTCAAGCTGAACATCTGCAAGCTGCCGGACGGTGTGACGTGGACGGGCGTTGGCCTGGTCGGTCTGTTGGCGGGGATCGGTTTTACCATGTCGATCTTTATCTCGTCCCTGGCATTCTCCGACCCGGCCCTGCTGTCGGCTGCCAAGCTGAGCGTGTTGGCGGCTTCAACCCTGGCGGCGGTGATCGGGTTGACGTGGGGCAAGCTCAAGTTTGCAGTCAAGAACGCCTAAAGCGCATTCAGCACTCACTTTATCAAGGGCAAAAAAAGACCCCGGCCTTTTCAGGTCGGGGTCTTTTTATTCAGGCCGGCATCAGTACTTCTTGATGTCTGCCTGGGTTTCCAACTGCTTGCGGTAGGCCGCGAAATCCTGCTGGCCAATACGGGAAGCGAGGAAGCGGCGGTATTGCGCCTTTTCTTCGTCCGTAGGGGCCGCCGCTTCGTTCACGCCGTTCAAGCGCACGATCATCAGGCTGCCATCGCGCAGGGTCACGGTGGTGAAGGTCGGTTTGTCCTTGGCCGCAGGCTTGGGCATGCGGAACAAGGCTTGCAGCACGGCCGGGTCGATAGACTCCTGGCCACGGGTAGCCGCCTCAGTCACCTTCCAGGCCTGACCGTCAACCGGCTGGTCCAGCGCGGTCTTGCCATCACGCAGGCTGGCGATCAACTCGTCGGCACGGGCTTTGGCGGCAGCGCTCGCGCGCTCCTTGGTCATCTGGGTGCGAATGGCCGCAGCAACGTTCTCCAGCGGCAATTGGGCCGGCTTGAGATGCTCTTTGGCACGCAGCACGATGATGGTTTCCGGGTCGAGCTCGATAGCGCTGCTGTTGGCACCTTCATCCAGCACTTCCGGACTGAAGGCTGCAGTGACCACGGCACGGTTGGCCGCAACACCTTCGCCACCTTCACGGCCAAACGGCGCCGAGGTGTGGACGGTCAGCTTCAAGTCAGACGCCGGCTGGGCCAGGTCAGAGGCTTCGAATGCCGCATCTTCCAATTGCTTGGTCGCTTCGACAAAACGCTGTTCAACCTGCTGGGCCTTGAGCTCGCGGGTCAGCTTGTCTTTCAGGCTGGCGAACGATGGCACTTCAGGCGCTTCAACGCCCAGCAACTTGATCAGGTGCCAACCGAAGGTGGTGCGCACCGGCGCCGACACCTGGTCTTGCTTCAAGCCGTACAAGGCGGTTTCGAAGTCCGGGTCGTAAACACCAGGGCCGGCAAAACCGAGGTCGCCGCCATTGTTGGCCGAACCTGGATCCTGGGAGAACTCCTTGGCCAGCGCTTCGAACTTCTCACCCTTGGCCAGGCGCGCCTGGATGTCTTCGATCTTGGCCTTGGCTTGCGCCTCGGTGACCTTGTCGTTGACTTCAATCAGGATGTGCGCGGCACGACGCTGTTCAGCGAGGTTGGCGGTTTCCTTCTCGTAGGCAGCCTGCAGCTCATCGTCCTTGACCGTAACCTGGTCGAAGAAGGACGACTTCTTCAATTCCAGATAGTCGATGACCACCTGGTCCGGGGTCATGAACTCTTTGGCGTGCTGGTCGTAGTAGGCCTTGACCTCGTCGTCGGTGAGTTTCACCGCCGCAGGGTCAGCCTTGATGTTGACGGTGGCGAAATCGCGGGTCTGTTTTTCCAGGCGGGCGAATGCCAGCACCTCGGCGTCGGTCACGAAACCACTGCCGGCGATGCCTGCGCGAACCTGGCCGATCAGCATTTCCTGGGTCAGCATCTGACGGAATTGCAGGCGGCTGTAGCCCAACTGACGGACCACCTGGTCAAAGCGTTCGGCGTTGAACTTGCCGTCTACCTGGAATTCCGGCGTCTGCAGGATCACCTGGTCCAGCGCAGCTTCCGAGAAGCCAAACTTGGAATCAGCAGCGCCTTGCAGCAGCAGCTTACGGTCGATCAGGCCCTTGAGGGCAGCATCGCGCAGCAGCTTCTCGTCCAGCAGGGACGCGTCGAAATCCTTGCCCAACTGTTGCATCAGCTGGCGCCGTTGCATGTCGACAGCCTGGCTCAGTTCGGTCTGGGTGATTTCTTCACCGTTGACCTTGGCTACGTCCTGCTTGTTATTACCCGAAGCCTGGAAAATGGCTTCGATACCGGTGAACGCCATCAATGCGACGATGATCCCGATGATAGTCTTGGCAATCCAGCCTTGTGAATTGTCCCTGATATTTTGCAGCATGCGTCCCCCAGAAACGGTTGAACTTCAAAAATTAGGCAACCGTGGAGCGTGGGTAGAGTCCGGATAGAAGAAAGGCGCATCCGAGGATGCGCCTTCTCGTAACTGGCGGAGCGGACGGGGGTTCGAATCTGCACCCCCGGCGTGGCGACCCGATACGTGGGTCAGCTACCGCTCCGCTGCCAGGCCAGACCTGCGTCCGACCCGGGTAAGCAAAGGCTTGAACGAAGCTTAGTTAACGGCTTCTTTCAGGGCTTTACCGGCTTTGAAACCTGGTTTCTTGGCAGCAGCGATTTGCAGTGCTTTGCCGGTCTGTGGGTTACGGCCAGTGCGAGCTGGGCGGTCAGTCACAGAGAAAGTACCGAAGCCTACCAGTACCACGGAGTCGCCGGCCTTCAGAGCGCCAGTGACGGATTCGATTACTGCGTCCAGCGCACGGCCAGCAGCAGCTTTCGGGATATCAGCGGATGCAGCGATAGCATCAATCAGTTCCGACTTGTTCACTCTAAGTCCCCTTATATATCTATTGAGTATGATTCTAAGTTTTTTGGTAAAAAGCAAAACCAGTGCTGAATGGCCTACAGACACTTAAGAGCCGCTTTATAACAAGGGCTCTAAAAAGCTGTCAAGGAAGCCCCCAGGCTCCAACACATTAATGCGTGCTAATTCTTTCCTTGGAATCGGACTCGCGTTTTTCGTCCTTCGCGACAATCTCCGGGGCCACATCCGGCAAGGGCTCCGGCGCGTATTGCAGCGCAATTTGCAGGACCTCGTCAATCCATTTAACCGGTTTAATCTGAAGATCCTGCTTGATGTTGTCAGGAATTTCCTTCAAGTCGCGAACATTCTCTTCAGGAATGATCACAGTCTTGATTCCACCCCGGTGCGCGGCGAGCAATTTCTCTTTGAGACCACCGATCGCCAATACCTGGCCACGCAGGGTGATTTCCCCGGTCATCGCCACATCGGCGCGCACGGGAATGCCGGTCAAGGCCGACACGAGGGCCGTGCACATGCCTACGCCCGCGCTAGGGCCGTCTTTGGGGGTCGCCCCTTCCGGCATGTGGATATGGGTGTCGTGCTTCTCGTGGAAGTCCAGCGGGATGCCCAGGCTGCGGGCGCGGCTGCGTACCACGGTCTGCGCGGCGGTAATGGATTCGACCATCACGTCACCCAGGGAGCCGGTCTTGATCAACTGGCCTTTGCCCGGAATCACCGCAGCTTCGATGGTGAGCAATTCGCCACCCACCTGGGTCCACGCCAGGCCAGTCACCTGGCCGACCTGGTCCTGTTGCTCGGCCAGGCCGTAGCGGAATTTCTTCACGCCCAGGAAGTGCTCCAGGGAGTCGGCAACCACTTTCACCGAGAAGCGTTTTTCCAACGCGTGTTCCTTCACCGCTTTGCGGCAGATCTTCGCGATCTGGCGCTCAAGGCCCCGCACACCGGCCTCGCGAGTGTAGTAGCGCACGATGTCGCGGATCGCCTCGACCTCGAATTCGATCTCGCCCTTCTTCAGGCCGTTGGCCGAAATCTGCTTGGGCGCCAGGTACTTGACCGCGATGTTGATCTTCTCGTCTTCGGTGTAACCCGGCAGACGAATCACCTCCATCCGGTCCAGCAAGGCTGGCGGAATGTTCATGGAGTTGGAGGTGCACAGGAACATTACGTCAGATAAGTCGTAGTCGACTTCCAGATAATGGTCGTTGAAATTATGGTTCTGCTCAGGGTCCAGCACTTCGAGCAACGCCGACGCCGGGTCGCCACGCATGTCGCTGCCCATCTTGTCGATTTCATCGAGCAGGAACAGCGGGTTGCGCACACCCACTTTTGTCATCTTTTGAATCAATCTTCCCGGCATCGAACCGATGTAGGTACGGCGATGACCGCGAATTTCCGCTTCGTCACGCACGCCACCCAAGGCCATGCGCACGAATTTGCGGTTGGTCGCGCTGGCGATCGATTCCGCCAGGGAGGTTTTACCCACACCCGGAGGCCCAACCAGGCACAACACCGGACCGCGGATTTTCTTAACGCGTTTTTGTACAGCGAGGTACTCAAGGATGCGCTCCTTGACCTCTTCCAGGCCGTAATGGTCAGCGTCGAGAATCTCTTCAGCACGAGCCAGGTCCAGGCGCACCTTGGTCTGGGCCTTCCACGGCACCTGCACCAGCCAGTCGATATACGAGCGCACCACGGTGGCTTCAGCCGACATCGGCGACATCTGCTTGAGCTTGTTCAGCTCGGCGGTGGCCTTGGTCAGGGCGTCTTTGGGCAGGCCAGCGGCATCGATGCGCTTTTTCAGCTCTTCGATTTCGTTGTGGCCTTCCTCGCCGTCGCCGAGTTCCTTCTGAATGGCCTTCATCTGCTCATTCAGGTAGTACTCGCGCTGGCTACGCTCCATCTGCTTTTTCACGCGACCACGGATGCGTTTTTCAACCTGCAACAGGTCGATTTCGCCATCCAGCATCGCCAGTACGTGTTCGACACGGGCCGACAGGTCGATGATTTCGAGGATGTCTTGCTTCTGCTCGATTTTCAGCGCCATGTGCGCGGCCATGGTGTCGACCAGGCGGCTTGGCTCATCAATGCTGTTGAGGGACGACAGGACTTCAGCCGGGACTTTCTTGCCCAACTGCACATACTGCTCGAACTGCGACAGCAGGCTGCGCACGAACACCTCGGATTCACGCTCCGGGGCTTCGACTTCTTCGATCAGTGCCACTTCCGCGCGCAGGTGGCCGTCCACCTCCATAAAGCGCTCTACGGCACCGCGCTGCTCGCCTTCGACCAGCACCTTGACGGTGCCATCGGGCAGCTTGAGCAATTGCAGGACAGTGGCAATGGTGCCGACGCGATACAGGGCATCTTCGCCCGGATCATCATCAGCAGGATTCTTCTGGGCCAACAGCAGGATTTGCTTGTCGCCCGTCATCGCGGCCTCGAGGGCTTCGATAGACTTCTCGCGCCCCACGAACAGCGGGATAACCATGTGCGGATAGACGACGACATCACGCAACGGCAGGAGAGGCAATTCGATGGTTGTCTTCATGATTTCGCCTCTATGACAGTTCAAAAATAAGCTTGAAACCAAGATGGGGGTTACCTGCAAAAAAAACAAGCTCAATGCCAGCAGTTAAACGCATGAATAAACGCGAATTTAACCACCGTCTCGAAAAAACGCCCCAAAAAACAAGGGGCCCCTAAAGGCCCCTTGCTTGTACCACAACTGCTGAACGCTTACGCGTCGGGTGCAGCCTTGGCAGCCGGCTCACTGTTTTCATAGATATACAGCGGCTTGGACTTGCCTTCGATAACGCTTTCGTCGATCACCACTTTACTCACCTCGGACTGCGAGGGGATTTCGTACATGGTGTCGAGCAACACGCCTTCGAGGATAGAACGCAGACCACGTGCACCGGTCTTGCGCTCCAGTGCCCGCTTGGCCACCGATTTCAGCGCGTCGGTACGGAACTCCAGGTCTACACCTTCCATCTCGAACAATTTGCCGTATTGCTTGGTCAGGGCGTTTTTCGGTTCGGTGAGGATCTGGATCAAAGCCGCCTCATCCAACTCGTCCAACGTGGCCAGGACCGGCAGACGGCCAACGAATTCCGGGATCAGACCGAACTTGACCAAATCGTCAGGCTCGACTTCACGCAGGGACTCGCCCACCTTCTTGCCTTCTTCCTTGCTACGCACTTCCGCACTGAAACCAATGCCGCCACGGGTGGAACGCTGCTGAATCACCTTCTCGAGACCCGAGAACGCACCGCCACAAATGAACAGGATGTTGCGCGTATCAACCTGAAGGAATTCCTGCTGCGGGTGCTTGCGACCACCTTGCGGCGGTACGGACGCAACCGTGCCTTCGATCAGCTTCAACAGGGCCTGCTGTACGCCTTCACCGGAAACGTCCCGAGTGATCGACGGGTTGTCCGACTTGCGCGAGATCTTGTCGATCTCATCGATGTAGACAATACCCATCTGGGCTTTCTCTACGTCGTAGTCGCACTTCTGCAGCAGTTTCTGAATGATGTTCTCGACATCTTCACCCACGTAGCCAGCCTCGGTGAGGGTGGTGGCGTCGGCGATGGTGAACGGAACGTTCAGCAGGCGAGCGAGGGTTTCTGCAAGCAGGGTTTTACCCGAGCCTGTAGGACCGATCAGCAAGATGTTGCTCTTGCCGAGTTCAACCTCGTCACCTTTCTTGTCACGCTGGTTCAAGCGCTTGTAGTGGTTGTACACCGCTACGGCCAGAACCTTTTTTGCACGCTCTTGACCAATGACGTATTGGTCAAGGATGCCGCTGATTTCTTTAGGCGAAGGTAATTTATGCGCACTGCTCTCGGCCTGGGCTTCCTGCACCTCCTCACGGATGATGTCATTGCACAGGTCGACGCATTCGTCGCAGATAAACACCGAGGGGCCGGCAATCAATTTGCGTACTTCATGCTGGCTTTTGCCACAGAAGGAGCAATAGAGCAGCTTGCCGTTGTCCTCGCCGTTGCGGGTGTCAGTCATTCGTTCGATCCAAATCCGATAGGCTTGCAACACAAGATGAAGGCTTATGCGGGCTTTTTCAAGCCCGCCAGTGGTCGGACATGCCGACCAGCCCTATTTTGAGCGGCTTATATTATGCGGGGCGCTTGTCGATCACTGCGTCGATCAACCCGTATTCCTTGGCGGCTTCAGCGCTCATGAAATTGTCACGGTTGGTATCGCGCTCGATTTCTTCCAGGGTGCGCCCGCTGTGCTTGGCCATCAGCGTGTTGAGACGCTCACGAATGAAGAGGATTTCCTTGGCGTGGATTTCGATGTCCGACGCCTGGCCCTGGAAACCGCCCAGTGGCTGGTGAATCATCACGCGCGAGTTCGGCAGGCAGAAACGCTTGCCTTCGGCACCCGCGGTCAGCAGGAAGGCGCCCATGCTGCACGCCTGGCCAATACAGGTGGTCGACACGTTTGGCTTGATGAACTGCATGGTGTCGTAGATCGACATGCCCGCAGTCACCGAACCACCCGGCGAGTTAATGTAGAGATGGATGTCCTTGTCCGGGTTTTCCGCTTCAAGGAACAGCAGCTGCGCACAGATCAGGTTGGCCATGTAGTCCTCTACCGGGCCAACCAGAAAGATCACTCGCTCCTTGAGCAGGCGCGAGTAGATGTCGTAGGCGCGTTCGCCACGAGCGGACTGCTCGACAACCATCGGGACCAGGCCGCCTGCGGCCTGGATATCAGAGTTCTGCTGAATATAGGAATTACGGAACATGCTCTGCAGTTACTCCCAAATAGTCATGTCTTGAAAACGCATAAGCCAGCGCGAGGCTGGCTTATGGTTGAATTTCCAACGAGTTGGACAATCAGTCGGCTTGTGCTGCTTCCGCCGGTTTGACTGCTTCTTCGTAAGAGACCGCTTTATCGGTCACCTTAGCCTTCTGCAGAACAGTATCCACAACTTGTTCTTCCAGCACAACCGAACGTACTTCGTTCATCTGCTGCTCATTCTTGTAGTACCAAGCCACGACCTGCTCAGGCTCCTGGTAGGCCGAAGCCATTTCCTGGATCATTTCGCGAACGCGGTCTTCGTCTGGCTTGAGGTCGAACTGCTTGACCACTTCAGCCACGATCAGGCCCAGCACAACGCGGCGCTTGGCTTGCTCTTCGAACAGCTCGGCCGGCAGCTGGTCAGGCTTGATGTTGCCACCAAACTGCTGAACCGCTTGAACGCGCAGGCGATCCACTTCGTTGGACAGCAGGGCCTTAGGCACTTCGATCGGGTTGGCGGCCAGCAGACCGTCCATGACCTGGTTCTTGACCTTGGACTTGATGGCCTGGCGCAGCTCACGCTCCATGTTCTTGCGAACTTCGGTGCGGAAGCCTTCGATGCCGGTTTCCTTGATGCCGAACTGGGCGAAGAACTCTTCGTTCAGCTCTGGCAGCTTAGGCTCGGAAACGCTGTTGACGGTCACGGTGAACTCGGCGGCTTTGCCAGCCAGGTCCAGGTTCTGGTAGTCAGCAGGGAACGTCAGGTTCAGGACGCGCTCTTCGCCGGCTTTGGCGCCAACCAGGCCGTCTTCGAAACCAGGGATCATGCGGTTGGAACCCAGCACCAGCTGAGTGCCCTTGGCGGAGCCGCCAGCGAAGACTTCGCCGTCAACCTTGCCAACGAAATCGATGTTCAGTTGGTCTTCGTTCTGGGCGGCACGGTCGGCCACTTCGAAACGAGTGTTCTGCTTGCGCAGGATTTCCAGCATGTTGTCAAGGTCCGAATCAGCCACTTCGGCGCTCAGACGCTCGATTTCGATACCGTCGAAACCGGCCACTTCAAATTCCGGGAACACTTCGAATACGGCAACGTATTCCAGGTCCTTGCCCGCTTCCAGGGACTTGGGCTCGATCGAAGGCGAGCCAGCCGGGTTCAGCTTTTGCTCGACAACGGCTTCGTAGAAAGAAGCCTGGATCACGTCACCTACAGCTTCCTGGCGCGCATCGGCACCAAAACGACGCTTGATTTCGCTCATCGGCACTTTGCCTGGACGGAAACCAGCGATCTTGGCCTTCTGGGCAGTCTGCTGCAGACGCTTGTTGACCGCAGTCTCGATACGCTCTGCCGGCACGGTGATGCTCAGGCGGCGCTCGAGAGCAGTAGTATTTTCAACAGAAACTTGCATGGATATTCCTCGTTGCACAGACATTAGCCGGCCATTTCCGACCCCAATGTCGGGTAGAGATGGGCCATTACTGGCCCACCTCCCCCTAAGAACCGTACGTGCGAGTTTCCCCGCATACGGCTCGGGCCTAATCAAAACCCCCGGTAAGGGGAGCCGGTTTGTTCACTGTCAATCCGCGAGCGTGTAGCCGCTGGTGACAAAGGGGGTGCAATAGTACCCGGTTATTTAGGGAGTCTCCACCGCCTTTTGTGCGGTACAGAATGTGGTGATCATGCCACCCCGTCTCCTTCGTAATCGGTAACTTACACATTGGACACAATCCTTTCTGACTCTGGAAAAGGCTCAAAATTTGCTTACGGTACGCCAGCCTTTTGAGCATCTGTTCCATACGCCTTTTCTCACCCATTTCCTCCATAGAAGGATCGAAGGGGTTGTACTCCCCACTCACCTTCTTGTGTCGTTCGATCGGAGTGCTCGCTAGCGAGTACAACTCGATCGTTCGCATCTCTCCCTTGTCATTCATCGTCGCGGTAGCAAACACCCTTTTCCGCCCCTTCATGGGTTTAAAGTATTTTGCTCCGATCCACTGGAGTGTTTTCTTAGGGTGTCGCCGTTTTGCCCAACGCCATAGAGCCAGAAAGATCATGTAATCCATGCGGCTATACGCTTTCTTGGCTACCACAGGCTGGTGATAGAACGCCCAGCCACGCAGTATCGGATTCAGCTGTCGGATCAGATCCTCCTGCCTTACCGTTTTGCTGGTACTGATGACCTCCCTTACCTTGCTATAGAACGCTTTCACGTTTTTCTTGCTTGGCTTGATCAGAAGCTTCCCATCGTACTTGCGGAAATTCCAACCTAGAAAGTCAAAGCCTTCCTTTATATGGACGACACGCGTCTTCTCGAGTGACAACTGCAGCCCCCGCACTGCTAGGAACTGCTCTACCCAAGGTCTGACTTCAGTTTCCAGCACCTCTCGCGAGGTTCCGGTTATCACAAAGTCATCCGCGTAACGCACCACATTGATTTTCAGCTTCTTGGCCTTGGTCACACCCAGATGTTGCTTAAGTTGTGACTCCAGCCCATCCAGCACCAGATTCGCCAAGCTGGGCGAGACAATCCCGCCCTGTGGCGTACCGGCATCCGTTGCCTGTAGCTGGCATTTATGAATCACGCCAGCTTTCAACCATTTTCGGAGAATCACCTTATCCGTTGGGACGTTGGTGATAAGCCAATCATGATTGATATGGTCAAAGCAGCCTTTGATGTCCGCCTCCAAAACCCATTGGGCCGAAACCTTCTTGGATAGGCATACGAACAACTGCCCCATTGCATCCGCCGTAGATCGCTCGATCCTAAAGCCGTAGCTGTTTGGATCGCCGGTGGTTTCTGCAATGGGTGCCAGAGCAAGCAAATACAACGCCTGCATTGCCCTGTCCGTCATGGTCGGAATGCCCAGAGGGCGCTCCTTTCCATTTGACTTCGGAATAAACACACGTCGTAAAGGCCGTGGCTTATAACCGTGGCGCTTCAACCCATTTGCCGCCTTCCATTTGGCATCGGGTGTATCCCAGAGCACGCGGTCGACTCCCGCCGTGCGCTTACCCTGGTTTTCAGTGACTCGCCGTACGGCCAAGTATCTGGCCGAGCGTGAGCGGGTCAGCATCCGCTGCAAGGCTTTCACCCTGCGCCAGTTGCCTTCCCGACAAGCCTTCGCAATCCGTATCTGCATCGCCCGGACATTCCGCTGAACACGCCACCAATCGATGTCATGCCATTGTTGCGGAGCGCCGGAAGGCGCAGACACGGCCAATTGGCTATGTTCTAACATGCTGCCTTCCTCTCAAGTTGCCCCAAGCGAAAGACGCACACATCCCCTGACGGGAATGGACGCTCCCGCCAGGGTTGGATTAATAGAAGATCCGTTACAACTGGATCTCTAGGTTTATTGAGACAGGTTCACTCAGAGTTCATGCGACGAAAGACCACGCAGAAGTCTGCCCGGTTTCCCGTGGAGCAATGTTCCAGCCCCTATCCGGGCCATTACAGCCCGGCTTTCGCTTTCTCTGCGATCCCATACCCGCACAGCCAACGGATCACCTTGCGGCTCACCTGCCCGAAGGCAGCTATACGGGCTTACCACGTTCCCTGCCTGTCACACGACTGGGTTAGAGCCTGCCTATTCGCCGGCGACCTATTGTGACGACGTGTTCCGACCCTTGACCAGAACAACCGGTCGCATCACCTTTTTGGTTAATGCCTATCAGCAGATTAGGCACCGTAATGCTGACGACGTTTATTAGCAGTTCACTTGTGTTACCCATACCAGCCAGCCTAGCGCCTCAACCCGGTACTGCTCCGAGCATCTGCGCTCCGCCTCACGGCAAAGACGCACCCATACAGGGTAAGCGTCCAGCCGCCCCACCTTTACTCAGGTTGAGGCGCGAGGGGTAATAGCTCATCGATCCGGCTGTTGGGCCAGCTGGGTAGTTTTTCCAGCGTATCCTTGAGCCAAGCGGCGGGTTCGAT
>NZ_WKCD01000156.1:0-12753 GCF_021606625.1 Pseudomonas sp. PA-4-8C | reverse complement strand
CCGCCGCAGGTCGAAAGGCTGGGCGACCCCCTGCGCAACCCGCGCCTTGAGGCCGGCATAGTCGCTGTCGACCTGCTCGATATCGACCCGGCCCTGGGCGTCAATGACTTGAACCGCGCCGGTGGCGTCCTGACGGAAATACGTGCGCAGGCTTTCATGGCGAGCCAGCAAGCTATCAAAGCTCTCTTGCAGCGCGGTCAGGTCCAACGGCCCCTGCAAACGCAAGGCGCTGGGGATGTGATACGCGGCGCCGGCCGGGTCCAGTTGCCAAAGGAACCATTGGCGCTCCTGGGCATAAGACAGCGGCAGAGGTTGCGTGCGGTCGGCCTTGATCAGCGTAGGCGCGGTGACGCCCTCCTCGCCCAAGGCCCGCACGAAATCACCCAGCAGCGGCTGTTCGAACAAGGCCTTGAGTGGGACTTCCAGCCCCAGGGCTTGACGCACCCGTGACACCACCCGCGTGGCCAGCAATGAATGCCCACCCAACTCGAAGAAATGATCATCGAGGCCCACCTGGGGCAACTCCAGTACCTCGGCCCAGATCGCCGCCACCTGCTGCTCACGCGGGGTGACGGGCGCCACATGGCCCTTGAGCGACAGACTGGCATCCGGTTTGGGCAGTGCCTTGCGATCGAGCTTGCCGTTGGGGGTCAGCGGCAGGCTGTCGAGGAACAGCCACTGCGCTGGCACCATGTAGTCCGGCAGACGCGCGCGCAGCGCGGCTTTATACTCCTGCGGCGCCTGCGGCGCGGTGCTGACCAGGTAAGCGATCAGCCGGTCGTTATCGGCCAGCACCACGGCTTCACGTACGCCGTCGAACTCACGCAGGCAGGCTTCGATTTCACCCAGCTCGATACGGAAACCCCGGACCTTGACCTGATGGTCGACACGGCCGATGTATTCCACCACGCCGTCCGCCTGATAGCGTGCCAGGTCGCCGGTACGGTACAGGCGTTCGCCCGGAGCCCCAAACGGGTTGGGCACGAAGCGTTCGGCGGTCAGCGCCGGCTGCCCGTGGTAACCGCGCGCCAGGCCGACACCACCGATCAGCAGCTCACCGGACACACCTTGGGGGCATGACGTGAGACCGGCATTGAGAATGAACAAGCCGGTATTGGCGATGGGCCGTCCAACGAACGGCAATGCCTGGTGCAAACGATGAGCCGCCGACCAGATGGTGGTTTCCGTAGGGCCATAGAGGTTCCACAGCGGGCCTTGCAGGTCGAGCATGCGCTGGGCCAAATCGACGGGCAGCGCTTCGCCACCGCACAGGCAGGCGATGCCACGCAGTGAATGAGCCCGTGGGCTGTCGAGCAACATGCGCCAGGTCGAGGGCGTGGCTTGCAACACATTCGCCGCCTGGCGCTGGGCCAGATCGAGGATCGCCTCCGGGTCGAGGGCCATTGCCTGGGCGCTCAGCAACACGGTACCGCCGACACTCAGCGGCACATACAGCTCCAGGGCGAAAATGTCGAACGAGAAGGTGGTCAGCGACAACAGCCGCGCATCCTGGCCGATACTCAACGTGCCGGCCATGGCGCTGGTGAAGCTGCACAGCGCCTTGTGACGAACCATCACCCCTTTGGGCTTGCCAGTGGAGCCAGAGGTGTAGATCACGTAGGCCAGATGCTCCGGTGTCACGGCAACCTGGGGATTGTGCTGCGCTGTGCCGGCCTCCTCCACCATCAGCACCTGCACGCCGTGCGGCTGCGCCAGGTGCCCCAGCAGGTGCGGTTGCGTCAGCAATACCCGGGCGCGGCTGTCTTCAAGCATGTAGGCCAGGCGCTCTGCCGGGAATTGTGGGTCGAGCGGCACATAGGCGCCACCGGCCTTGAGGGTCGCGAGCAAGCCAACCACCATGTCCAAGGAACGCTCCACGTGTACTGCCACCAGCACGTCCGGGCCGACGCCCATGTCGATCAGACGATGGGCCAGCCGATTGGCGCGACGGTTGAGTTCGCCGTAGCTCAGGTGCTCGTCATTGAAGTGCAGCGCGATGGCGTCGGGTTGCGCCGCGGCCTGGGCCTCAAACAACTGGTGTACGCAGCGTTCGCGTGGGTAGTCGGTGTCGCTGCGGTTCCAGTCGTGCACCATTTGCTGCGATTGCGACGGGCTGAGCATCGCCAGGTCGTCCAAGGCCACCGAGGCATCCTGCAGGACCGCGCGCAGCAGGTTTTGCCAATGCTCGGCCAGGCGTTCCGCGGTCGCCGCGTCAAACAGATCCGTGGCGTAAGTCAGCGAGGCCCAGAGACCGTCCACCGATTCCTCGGTTTCCAGGTTCAGGTCGAACTGCGTGCTGTGACCGGCCCAATCCACTGGCTGCAAAGCCAGGCCGGGCAATTGCACCGGGGCTGAACGCAGGCTGTCCTGATGGTTGAACATCACTTGGAACAGCGGGTTATGGCTCAGGCTGCGCTCGGGCTGCAACACTTGCACAAGCTGCTCGAACGGCAGGTCCTGATGGGCCTGCGCCTCCAGGGCACGCAGCTTGACCTGGGCCAGCAACTGGTCGAACGGCATCTGTCCGTGCACGTCAGCTTGCAGCACCTGGGTGTTGATGAAAAAGCCCAGCAGTCGTTCGGTTTCGAAGCGATTACGGTTGGCGACCGGCACGCCGACACGCACCTGCGACTGGCCGCTGTAGCGGTGCAGCAAGGTCTGGAACGAGGCCAGCAACAGCATGAACAGCGTCACGTCCTGACGCTGGGCCAGGGCCTTGAGTTCAGTCAACAGCACACGTTCCAGATGAATCTGGCGGCGCGCGCCACGATGGCTCTGCACTGCGGGGCGCGGATGGTCGAGGGGCAGGTCCAGCAGCGAATGTTCGTGACCCAGACGAGCGCACCAGTAATCGAGCTGGCGTTGTTGTTCCCCAGCCGCCATCCAGTCGCGCTGCCACTGGGCGTAGTCGGCGTACTGGATCGGCAAGGCCGGCAAGCCAGCGTCGCCTTGGTACAGCGCCACCCACTCGTCGATCATCACTTGCATCGACCAGCCGTCAGAGATGATGTGGTGCTGGGTGATAACCAGCACATGGTGATCAGGCGCGACGATCAGCAACTTGACGCGCATCAGCGGGCCGTTGCGCAGGTCGAACGGGCGCTGGATCTCTTCGATGACAGCCTGCTCGATAGTGCCGGCGTCGACCTTTTGTTGCTCAACCGGCACTGCCAGGCTTGGGTGGATGACTTGCACAGTGTGCTCGCCCGACTCCACAAAGGTGGTGCGCAGCGGTTCATGGCGCTGCACCAGGGCCTCGACGGCGCGCTCCAGCGCCGCGATGTCGAGTTCACCGCGCAGGTGCAAAGCGGTGGGCACATGATAGGCCGCGCTGGTGGGATCCAATTGCCAGAGAAACCACTGCCGTTCCTGAGCAAATGACAACGCCAGTGGCTGGTCACGGCCAACTGCCTGGATCACGGGCGCCGTATCGACCTGCACGCCTGCGCACGCCGCAGCAAAGGCTGCCAGCGTCGGCTGTTCGAACAGCGCCCGCAACGGCACTTCCAGCTTGAGGTCGTGGCGCACCCGGGAGATCACTTGGGTAGCCAACAAAGAGTGGCCGCCGCGTTCGAAGAAGTGATCTTCCAGGCCAACCTGCTCGACCTGCAACACTGCTTGCCAGATCGCCGCCAACTGGATTTGCAATGGACTCTGCGGCGCCACGTAGGTGGTGCTGGCCTGGTTCAGGTCGGGTGTGGGCAGTGCACGGCGGTCGAGCTTGCCGTTGTGGTTCAACGGCAAGGCATCAAGGGCCACCCAATGGCCCGGCACCATGTAGTCCGGCAATGTCTGGCGCAAGCGCGCTGCCAGTGCCTGGGTCGCCAGCGCTTGGCCTTCGGCGGGCACCACGTACGCCACCAACTGCACGCCGGTCGCGCTCGGCTGCGCAAGCACGGCGGCTTCGCGCACATTGGGCAAGGCTTGCAGGCTGGCTTCGATTTCGCCCATTTCGATACGCAGGCCACGAATCTTCACTTGATGGTCGATACGCCCGACGTACTCCAGCGCACCCGCCGGGTTGTACCGGGCCAGGTCGCCACTGCGATAAAGCCGCGCACCGGGCGTGGCGGAAAACGGGTCCGGCAAGAAGCGCTCGGCGGTCAGCGCCGGGCGGTCGAAGTAGCGTTGCGCCAAGCCAACCTCGGCGCCAATGCACAGCTCGCCCACGCCATCGATGGCCAACAGTTCGAAACCGTTGTCGAGTACATACAGCGCGCGCCCGGCAATCGCCTGCCCGATTGGCACGCCGTAGGCGTCGTTGGCATCGGCCAATTGGCACTCATGCACACTGGACACAACCGTGGCTTCGGTGGGCCCGTAGGTGTTGACCAGGCGCACATTGCCCAAGCCCGCGGCGTACCACGCACGCACGCCTTCCACTGACATGGCTTCACCACCCACATGCACCTGGCGCAGCTTGCCCAGGGAGCGACGGTGCTCGGCGCATTCCTGCGCCAACAGGTACCAGTAGGCGGCGGGCAAATCGGCCAGAGTCACGCCCTGCTCAACGATTTCTCGCGCCAGTTGCCCGGCGTCCCAGAGTTTATCGCCACGCATGATCAACGCCGCGCCCGCACACAGGGGCGGGAAGCACTGTTCGACAAAACCATCGAAACTGAAGGTCGCAAACTGCAACACGCGGTCCTCGGCGCTCAGTCGGCTGTACAGCGTGGCGCTGTCGCAGAACTGGCCGAGGGCGGCATGGTCGATGGCCACACCCTTGGGCTGGCCGGTGGAGCCAGAGGTGTAGATCACGTAGGCCAGGTCAGCCGCCGCTGCGTGATTAGGCGGATTGGTCGTCGGGTAGCCGGTGAGCTCCTCGCCACAGGCGCTGAAATCCACGCGGGTCAGGCCGCGGGGCAAAGGCAAGTCGGCGAGCAAGCCGGTTTCGCTGAGCAGCAGGTCCAGGCGGCTGTCGGCGAGCATGTAGGCCAAACGCTCCGCCGGGTATTTAGGGTCCAGCGGTACGTAGGCCGCCCCGCTTTTGAGCACTGCCAGCAGGCTGACGATCAACTGCGGGCCACGCCGCGAAGCCAGGCCCACCCGTTGGCCGGGGCCGACACCCAGCGCCAACAGGCGATGGGCCAGGCGGTTGGCGCGCTGGTTCAACTGGGCGTAGCTCACGCTGGCGTCACCGGCCTGCACAGCCAGGGCGTCCGGCGTCGCCCCGGCCTGGGCGGCTATACGCTGATGCACGCGCTCGTTGGCCTGTGGCGCTGCGGCTGAGCGGCTCAGCGCGAGCATCTGCTGTTGCGCAGGGGCGTCGAGAAGGCGCAGGTTGCCCAGCGGCATGTGAGCGTCTGCGAGCAATTGCGCCAGCAGGTGTTGCAGGTTGGCGCTCAACTGCGCCACTTGCGCCTCGCTGAACTGGGCACGGTCATAGCTGAACTCCAGGCGCAGGCTGGCGCCCAGTTCGATGCCCAGGGTTAATGGATAGTGCGTGCGCTCATGGTTGTGCAGGCGACCGAAGGTCAGGCCGGCCGGCGCGCCTTGCTTGAGCGCCTCGGCGACCGGGAAGTTCTCGAACACCAGCAAGGTGTCGAACAGCGCGCCTTGCTGGCCGGCCCAGCCCTGGATGTCGTAGAGCGGCACATGTTCATGGTCGCGCAGGCTGAGGTTGAGCACTTGCAGTTCGCTGAGCCAAGTCGCAGCCGACTGGGCTGGCGAGGCTGCGCTGATGATCGGCAAGGTGTTGATGAACAGGCCCAGTTGCTGCTCGATCCCCGGCAGCGGCGCGGAACGCCCGGCCACCGTGGCACCGAAGGCGACGCAGTCCTGGCCGGTGTAGCGTTGCAGCAACAGGCTCCAAGCCCCTTGCAACAGGGTATTGAGGGTGACTTTGTGCTGGCGTGCGAACTCGCCGAGGCGGCGGGTAAAGTTGCTCTCCAGTGCCACGTGATGGTCAGCCATGCCCACCCCGTCGACCGGCGTGCGCAGCGCTTGCGCCAGCAGAGTCGGCGCCGGCAATGCCGCCAGGGCGGTTTTCCAGAACGCCTCGCCCGAGGACTGTTGTTGCAGCCAGGCGAGGTAATCGCGGAACTGCCCGAGCGGCGCCGGTACTGCCTGCCCCGCATAATGCGCGATGACCTCGGCGAGCAACTGCGCGTTACTCCAGCCGTCCATGAGGATGTGGTGGCTGGTAAAGATAAAGTTCCAGGCCGCACCGGCACCACGCACCAGCGTCAGGCGAAACAGCGGCGCGGCATTCAGGGCAAAACCACGTTCGCGTTCGGCGTGGGCCAGGGTGTCGAAGTCGGCGTTTGGGTCTTCGATCACTTGCAGTTGCAGGTCGACCTGGCGCTGGATCAGCTGATGAGCACTGTCCAGGCCCAGCCAATGGAAGCTGCTGCGCAGGATGTCATGGCGATCCAGTGCAGCCTGCCAGGCACGCCCGAAAGCGAGCACATCGAGGCCCTCGATGTCGAGGCGCAACTGGTTGATGTAGGCCTGGGCCTCGGGTTCCAACAGGGTGTGGAACAGCATGCCTTGCTGCATCGGCGACAGCGGATAAAGGTCGGCAATCGCCGGCCCGGCCACGGGCAACGCATCCAGTTGCTGCTGGGTGAGGCGTGCCAGCGGGAAATCCGACGGGCTCACCTGGCCTGCCGGCGTGGCACAGCAATGCTCGATCAGCGCATTGAGTTCGGCTGCGTACTCATCCGCCAGACGTTGCACAGTTGCCGCCTCGAACATCTCTCGACTGAAGCCCCATTGAAGCGACAGCTCACCGCCATACACCTGCCCTTCCACCGTCAACCAGTTGGCCAGCGGTGCCTCTGCATCCTGAGCCTGCCCACTGCCCTGGCGGGCCGGCACGAACAGTGCCGAGTCATTGAACTGGCGGTCGAACTGGCCCAGGTAGTTGAACGTGATGCGCGGCGCGGTCAGGGTCGACAACGCTTCGCGGGTGTCAGGCGTGCCGAGGTAACGCAACAGGCCGTAGCCAATGCCTTTGTTCGGCACGGCGCGCAGTTGCTCCTTCACCGACTTGATCGCCGCCGACAGTTCCCCTTCGGCGTGCAGGCGCACCGGGTACAGGCTGGTGAACCAGCCGACGGTGCGGCTCAGGTCGATGTCGTCAAACAGGTCTTCCCGACCATGACCTTCCAATTGAATGAGCGCAGCAGGTTGCTCGCTCCAACGGCTGATCACCCGCGCCAGGGCGGTCAACAGCAGGTCGTTGACCTGGGTGCGATAGGCCGCTGGCGCGTCTTGCAGCAGTCGGCGGGTGTGCTCGACGTCAAGGCGTGTTTCCAGCTTGGCACCCAGGCGGTTTTGCAAGCCGCCTTCGGGGTGATCACACGGCAGCTCGGCGTCGATGGATTGGGCTTGCCAGTACGGCAGTTGCTGGTCGAGGGACTGCGCGTGGCGGTGCAACTGTTGCGCCCAGCGCTGGTAGGCACTGGTTTTCGCCGGCAGCGCCTGGTCGCGGTAGGCCTGTTGCAGGTCTTCAAGCAGGATGCGCCAGGACACGCCATCCACCACCAGGTGGTGGATCACCAGCAGCACACGTTGGCTGCCATCGGCCAAATTCACCAACGCGGCGCGCAGCAGCGGGCCTTGGGCAAGGTCAAGGCTGCGCTGGGCTTCATCACACAGCGCCGCCAGTTCGGCGTCGGTGCTGGCCTGGCATTGCCACAACAGCGGTTCGCTGACGTAGGCGGCATGGCTCTGCTGCCAGCCGTCAGCCTGCTGCACAAAACGCAGGCGCAAGGCGTCGTGATGCTGGATCAACCGCGCCAGCGCTGCCTCCAACCGTGCAGGCTCAAGCACCTCGCCGGGCACCAGCAACAAGGATTGATTCCAGTGATGCCGCGCCGGGATCGGCTGGTCGAAAAAGCTGTGTTGCACGGGCGTCAGCATGACCTCGCCGCTGACCGGGCCCTGGTCGATCAGGCTGACCTGCTCAAAGCGCGCCACCAGGGCCAGGCTGCGGATGCTCTGGTACTGGAACAGGTCACGCGGGCTCAGGCGAATGCCGGCCTGACGGGCGCGGCTGACTACTTGGATGGAGATGATCGAATCGCCGCCCAGCTCGAAGAAGTTATCGTCCTGGCCGACCTCCTCAACGCCCAGTACGTCGCTCCAGATGGCAGCCAGGGCTGTTTGCAGGTCGCCTTGGGGGGCGACAAACGCCTGTTGCAGTGCCGCGTCTGGCACTGGCAACGCCTTGCGATCGAGCTTGCCATTGGCGGTCACCGGCAGCTTGGGCAGCGCAATGAAATGCGTCGGCACCATGTATTCCGGCAAGCTGCTGAGCAACCAGGCCTTGAGGTCCGTTGGCGCCTCGCCTGGGTGCACCAGATAGGCGACCAACTGCTTGCCGCCATGTACCAGTACCACGGCTTCGCGCACGTGTGGATGCTGCATCAGGCGTGCTTCGATTTCGCCCAGCTCGATACGCAAGCCGCGCAACTTGACCTGATGATCGAGACGGCCGAGGTATTCGATCACCCCATCGGCACGTTGGCGCACGCGGTCACCGGTGCGATACAGGCGCTCGCCCATCACGAACGGGCTGGGCACAAAACGTTCGGCGGTCAGCGCCGGGCGTCGGTGGTAACTGCGCGCCAGGCCAACGCCGCCGAGATAGAGTTCGCCGCTGACGCCAGCCGGCACCGGGTTGAGTTGTGCGTCCAGCACGTAGGTGCCGAGGTTGGCGATGGGGCGGCCGATGGGCACGCTGTCGACGCCTTCGTCAATGCAGGTCCAGTGCGTGACGTCGATGGCCGCCTCGGTCGGGCCATAGAGGTTGTACAGCTCCGCAGCGGGCAACTTGGCGAACACTTGCTGTTGCGCATCCAGGGGCAAGGCTTCGCCGCTGCACACAATGCGCGCGAGGCTCGCGCACGCCTGTACGCCCGGTTCATGGATAAACGCCTGCAACATCGACGGCACGAAGTGCAAGGTGGTGATGGCGTGCCGGCCAATGGTGTCAATCAGGCGCGCCGGTTCACGGTGCTCGCCAGGCGCCGCGACCACCAGGCGTGCGCCGCTCATCAGCGGCCAGAAGAACTCCCACACCGACACATCAAAGCTGAATGGGGTTTTCTGCAAGACCGCGTCATTGGCACCCAGGCCATACGCCTGTTGCATCCAGCTCAAGCGGTTGACCAACGCACGATGGCTGTTGCCAGCGCCTTTGGGCTTGCCGGTGGAGCCCGAGGTGTAGATCACATAGGCCAGGTTCAGGGCATGCAGGGCCACGTTCGGCGATTCGCTGCTGTATCCGTCGAGCCATAGCGCCGGCTGGTCCAGGGCAATCACCTGGATACCGGCGACGGGCAGCGACGCCAGCAGGCTCTGCTGGCTGAGTAACAACTGAATGCCACTGTCTTCGATCATGTAGGCCAGGCGTTCCTGGGGGTACTCAGGGTCGAGGGGCACGTAGGCGCCACCGGCCTTGAGAATCGCCAGCAGGCCAACCACCATTTCGATGGAGCGCTCGATGCAGATACCCACCAATACGTCGGGCCCTACGCCCTGCTCGCCCAGGGCATGGGCCAATTGGTTGGCGCGCGCATCCAGTTGGGCGTAGGTCAAGGTGGTGGTACCGAACACCAGTGCCGGAGCATCGGGGCTGCGCCGTGCCTGGTCTTCGATCAGGTGATGAATGCCGCGCTCGGTCGGGTACGCCTCGGCGGTGTGGTTCCAGGTGTGGAGCAACCGTTGCTGTTCAGCCGCGTCAAGCATGGGCAATTCGCCAATGCGCTGTTCGCCATCGAGCACCATAGCTTGCAGCAGGCGGGTCCAGTGCCGGGCCATGCGCTCGATGGTGGGCGTATCGAACAAGTCATTGGCGTAGGTCAGCGCGGCATGCAGGGTGCCGGACTTTTCATAGGTGTCCAGGGTCAGGTCGAACTGGGTGGTACGGCCTTGCCATTCCACCAGGGCCAATTCCAGACCCGATGCGGTACTGACCGAGGCGATGTCGGCGACTACCGGCTGATGGTTATACATCACCTGAAACAGCGGCGTGTGGCTCAGGCTGCGCTCGATTTTCAGCGCTTCCACCAGACGTTCAAAGGGCAATTCCTGATGAGCCTGGGCGCCCAGGGCATGCTCCTTGATACCTTGCAGCAACTCGGCAACCCGGGTTTGCCCGCTCAGTTCGGTGCGCAACACCTGGGTGTTGACGAAGAAACCGATCAGGCCCTCGACTTCGGTGCGATTGCGATTGGCAATCGGCACACCGACGCGAATGTCGCCCTGGCCGGTATAGCGGTGCAGCAGTACATTGAAGGCACCGAGCAGCAGCATGAACAGGGTGACGTTGTGTTTTTGCGCGCAGCTGCGCAGTTGCGCGGCCAGTGCCGGCTCAATCGCGAAGTTATGCCGTGTGCCCTGGTAGCTGGGCATCGCGGGGCGTGGGTGATCAGTGGGCAGTTCCAGCACCGGATGCTCATCACCCAGGCGGGCCTGCCAATATTCCAATTGGCGCGCCTGCTCGCCCGCTTCCAGCCAGCGGCGCTGCCACAGGGCGTAGTCGCTGTATTGGATGGGCAGCGCCGGCAGTTGGGGCGCTTCGTCGCGCTCGTGGGCGTCATAGCAACGGATGAATTCGTCGATCAGCACATTCATCGACCAACCGTCGGAGACAATGTGGTGCAGGGTCAGCAGCAGCACGTGTTCCTGCTCGGCAAGCTTGAGCAGTTGCACGCGCAGCAGTGGCCCATGTTCCAGGTCGAACGGCAACAGCGATTGACGGGTGGCGGCGGCGTTGACGGCCTGCTCCCGCGCATCAAAGGCCAAGGCGGTGAAGTCCAGGTGCTCGACGGCCACCGACGGCTCCACCGCCACCTGCGCCAGCCGCTCATCGGCCTGACGCTGGAACACTGTGCGCAGGGTTTCGTGACGCGCCACCAGGCTGGCGAACGCTTGCTCCAGCGCTGGCAGGCTCAACACGCCACTTAAACGCACCGCGCCGGGCAAATTGTAGGCGCCACTGGCCGGGTCCAACTGCCATAGAAACCACATGCGCTGCTGTGCGTAGGACAGCGCCTGGCGGTCCTCCACCTCCACCCCTGCCGGAATCGGAAACCTTGAAAAATCCACGCCTTCTTTCTGCAAGGCTTGCAGGAACAATTGGCGTTTTTCCAGGGGCAGCCCGATAAACCGGCGAGCAAGTTTCAAGGAGTCTTCAGCATTCATTTCTTGGAATCCGGGGCAATAGGCGGGAAGCACAAAGGCACGTCGTCCCTATAAAACGAACCGGGCGGGGAAAAATTAGCGGGGGCATGGGAGGCGGTTGCCCGCGGGGAATGCGGGCTGGCGGGAAGCGTCCTACGCAAAATCAGTACGCCACCGCTATTGTTAGCCATGCCTACGCTCTAGGCTTGCCGAGGTCAGGCTATCCAGACGTCTACACGAGGGAAATCAGCGCAATGAATCGCCAACTGCAATACAAAGGCTATAACGGCTCAATTGAATACAGCGCTGACGACAATTGCCTGTTTGGCAGGCTTTTGTGCATCAGCGCACTGGTGAGTTATGAGGGCCAAACCGAACACGCGCTGGAAGTGGCCTTTCGCGAAGCCGTGAATGACCTGCTCAACCAAACCTGCAAGGCCAGCCTTTACCCTAATCGCCGGTAACCCAATACCGCCGAGCCCGCTACCACCGCCCCCGCTGCCAGCGCCACCCAGAACCCGCTGGTGGCACCAAAATGGTCGATCATCCACCCCGAACTGGCAGCGCCAATGGCCACGCCGATGCTCAGGCCGGTGATCAGCCAGGTCATGCCTTCGGTCAGGCGGCTGGCCGGGACGATCTGCTCCACCATGGCCATCGACACAATCAAGGTGGGCGCGAAGAACAACCCGGAGATAAAGATGGCAGCGGCCAAGCCGGGAATATTGCTCACCAGCAGCAAGGGCAAGGTGGTCAACGCCGTGGCTACGCCGCAGTACAGGAACTGACGTGGCAACGGTGCCTTGAGCTTGAGGGCACCGAAGGCCAACCCGGCCAGGCACGAACCAATGGCATACACCGACAGCACGATACTCGCCGCCGCCGGCTGGCCCTGATGCTGGGCGAAGGCCACGCTGACCACATCCACCACGCCGACGATCACGCCCATGGCCAGCAGCAAAATCATCAGGATCAATACCGACGGCGAAGCAATCAGCCAGCGACCGTGCGCGCCCTGATGCGCGTGTACCGGTGGCTCGGTTTGCCGTTGCAGCACAAAGGTGGTGACGCCCACCGCCAGCAACAGCGCCGCCACCAAGGGCCCGGCTTCTGGGAACACCGCCACGCTCAACCCCACCGAAATAGGCGGGCCGATGATGAAGCACACCTCATCGAGTACCGACTCCAGGGCAAACGCGGTTTGCAGCCTGGGCTGGCCACGGTACAACTCGGTCCAGCGCGCCCGCACCATAGCGGACATATTGGGCATGCAGCCCGCCAGCGCGGCGAACAGAAACAGCGTCCAATTCGGCGCCTGCAACCGCGTACACAGCAGCAACATCAATAGCGCCCCGCCGCCGATCAGCGCGGCAATTGGCAGCACCCTGCCCTGGCTGTAGCGGTCCACCCAACGCGACACTTGCGGTGCGCAAAGCGCCGTGGCCAGGGCAAACACCGCCGCCACCGAACCGGCCAGGCCATAGCCACCATGCACCTGGGACAGCATGGTGATCAGGCCGATGCCGGTCATGGATATCGGCATGCGTGCCAGCATGCCGGCGAGTACAAAGGCCCGGGCACCGGGGACTTGGAATAATTCGGCGTAGGGGTTTGCCATCC
>NZ_WKCD01000155.1:0-12817 GCF_021606625.1 Pseudomonas sp. PA-4-8C | reverse complement strand
GGATGAGGTCGAATCATTTGCGCGCCTGGATGACCTGATCGAAACCCTGCGTGGCCTGGGGATCAAGTTTGCTGAAGTGCACCTGTAGCAGGCTTACTTGCAGACCACCACCACGCTGCGGCCTTTGAAGTTGCCCACGTCCTGGCCCAAGGTCTTGTCGCTATCCTTGAGCGCCGGCGTTCCGTTAGTGCCGACGATGCGGTAACCGGTGCCCGCGCAGGATGCGTCCGCTTTCTCGTAGCAACTGGCCCATGAATTGGCCTCGCCCGAGCAGTCGATGGTCAAGCCTTGTTCGCCATTTTTCAGCAAGGTGTCGGAAGCGGTAGTGCAGCCGGCGAGTGCCAGTACTGCGGTCAGTGCCAGGATCTTTTTCATAGAGGTTCGTCATCGAGGTATTGGAAGGGCGCGCTGACACTGTCGTGGCGTTGTCGAAGGTTATAGCGAACGGCCATCTAGGTACAGACAAACAAAAAAGCCCCTTTCACGGGGCTTCTTGCGCAACACATGAGGCTTACTTGGTTTTCGGCCGCTTGCTCGATGCATGGCCCGCCTCATCCACAAACACTTCAGCGACGGCAATCGCCATGCTCTCGGTTTCGAATACACCGGCAACGCTGTCGCCGTGAAAATTGATCAAGTGCCAGCCATCTGCTCGCTTCGTGATCAGGTAGCCGTTTACACCTTTGGGTTCTGACATCTGTTGGCAATCTCGTGGTCTTGGTTCAAGGCGCTCATGATAGCGCCAAATGCCGGGGCAGGGCGCAAGTTGTTGCAGGTCAGTGCCAGGGGCGCAAAAGCGTGCTAAAACCATTGCAGCCCTTCTTCAATAAGGGGCCGAGGTGGGTTCTGACTGACCGTTGGTGACACCCTTTGCAGGATCAGCGGAACTTACGCCGACATTTTTTCTCTATGATGACATCGCAACGCCAGCAGGACCCATTGTAAGGTGACTGCGGCCTGATTAGACTGCGCCGAATTCCGTACGCACAGCCCTTTGTAAGGACTCATATGATCAAGAAATGCTTGTTCCCAGCAGCCGGTTACGGCACTCGCTTCTTGCCAGCGACCAAAGCCATGCCCAAAGAAATGCTGCCAGTGGTGAACAAGCCACTGATTCAGTACGGTGTGGAAGAGGCTCTGGATGCCGGTTTGAACGAGATCTCCATCGTCACGGGTCGTGGTAAGCGCGCGCTGGAAGACCACTTCGACATCAGCTATGAGCTGGAAAACCAGATCAAGGGCACCGACAAGGAAAAATACCTGGTCGGTATCCGTAAATTGCTCGACGAGTGCTCGTTCTCCTACACCCGTCAGACTCAAATGAAAGGCCTTGGCCACGCCATCCTTACCGGCCGCCCGCTGATCGGTGACGAACCGTTCGCCGTGGTCCTGGCGGATGACTTGTGCGTCAACCTGGAAGGCGACGGTGTACTGACCCAGATGGTCAAGCTCTACCAGAAATACCGTTGCACCATCGTTGCGGTGATGGAAGTCAACCCAACCGAAACCAATAAGTACGGTGTTATCGCCGGTGATGATATTGGCGATGGCCTGATCCGTGTACGCGACATGGTCGAGAAGCCAGCACCGGAAGATGCACCGTCGAACCTGGCGATCATCGGTCGTTATATCCTTACCCCGGACATCTTCAAGCTGATCGAAGAGACCGAGCCAGGCAAGGGCGGCGAGATCCAGATCACCGACGCTCTGCTCAAGCAAGCCAAAGACGGTTGCGTGATTGCCTACAAGTTCAAGGGCCAACGTTTCGACTGCGGCGGTGCTGAGGGTTACATCGAAGCGACCAACTTCTGCTACGAGCATTTCTACAAGACGGGCAAGGCTTACTGATTCACGCTTGCCGGTACGTTTTAAGCGAAAGCCACCCTCGGGTGGCTTTTTCGTTTTTCAGCCCCATGTAAGTCGGTATGCTGGTGTCCTGCCGAGGAGAGTGAAATGGCCTACGATTTTGACCTGTATGTAATTGGCGCCGGTTCTGGCGGTGTTCGCGCGGCGCGCTTTGCCGCTGGCTTTGGCGCCAAGGTGGCCGTGGCGGAGAGCCGCTACCTGGGTGGCACCTGCGTGAACGTCGGCTGTGTGCCAAAGAAGCTGTTGGTGTATGGCGCGCATTTTGCCGAGGATTTTGAGCAGGCCAGTGGCTTTGGCTGGTCCCTGGGCGAGGCGAACTTTGATTGGGCGACCTTGATCGCCAACAAGGATCGCGAGATCAACCGCCTCAATGGCATCTATCGCAACCTGTTGGTCAACAGCGGCGTGACCCTGCATGAAGGGCATGCACGCCTGGTTGATGCCCACCAGGTGGAGATTAACGGTGAGCGCTTCACTGCCAAGCACATCCTGATCGCCACCGGCGGCTGGCCGCAGATCCCTGAGATTCCAGGGCGCGAGCACGCCATTGGTTCCAATGAGGCATTCTTCCTCAAAGAGCTACCTAAGCGCGTGCTGGTAGTGGGCGGTGGCTATATCGCCGTCGAGTTCGCCGGCATCTTCCACGGCTTGGGTGCACAAACTTCATTGCTGTATCGCGGCGACTTGTTCTTGCGCGGCTTTGATGGCTCGGTGCGCAAGCATCTGCAAGAAGAGCTGACCAAGCGCGGCCTGGACTTGCAGTTCAATGCCGACATCGAGCGCATCGATAAGCAAGCCGACGGCAGCCTCAAGGCCACGTTGAAGGATGGTCGCGTGCTGGAAGCCGATTGTGTGTTCTACGCCACCGGCCGCCGCCCAATGCTGGATAACCTGGGCCTGGAAAACACCGGGGTCAAACTGGACGAGCGCGGTTTCGTCGCGGTGGATGATCTCTACCAGACCGCCGAGCCGTCGATCCTGGCGATTGGAGATGTGATTGGTCGTGTGCAGCTGACGCCGGTGGCTCTGGCTGAAGGCATGGCCGTGGCGCGGCGGTTGTTCAAGCCCGAGCAATACCGCCCGGTGGATTACGCCAATATCGCGACGGCGGTGTTCAGCCTGCCAAATATCGGCACAGTCGGTCTGACGGAAGAGGATGCACGCAAGCACGGCCACAACGTGCAGATCTTTGAAAGCCGTTTCCGGCCGATGAAGCTGACCCTCACCGATTGCCAGGAAAAGACCCTGATGAAGCTGGTGGTCGACGCCGACACCGACAAAGTGCTGGGTTGCCACATGGTCGGCCCGGATGCGGGTGAAATCGTGCAAGGGCTGGCGATCGCGCTCAAGGCGGGCGCGACTAAGCAGCATTTCGACGAAACCATCGGCGTGCATCCTACGGCGGCGGAAGAATTCGTCACCATGCGCACGCCCGTGGCGGACTGATCAGGTTGGCTCTGCTGCTTCTGGCGCCGTTGCAACGACGGCCGCCAGGCGCAGCGCTTCGATGCTTGCCTGGGCCTTGATCAGGTCCAGCTCAAGCGCTTTGTTGTGCTGCTGATGTTCCAGTAGCGCAGCTTGGCGTGATTGGCTGTCCTGCACGGCCACGCGCAGGCGTTCCTGGAGCAGGGCGCGTTCGCTGTCGATCTGGCTGAGTTGTTCCTTGAGTTTCAGCTGTAGCGCCTGGTCCTGACGAGTTTGCTCCTGCAGCGCATTCAATTCCTTGGCGGTCGCTCGCTGCTCACTCAGCAGACGCTCGTTATCGCGATGCAACTGGGTGATCTCATCCTGGCGCACCAGCGCGCTTTGCTGTGCCTGGCGCAATTCGGCCTGAACCTGCTGCAACTGGCCTTCATGGCGACGCTGTTCCTGCTCGCGCTGCTCCTTGATGGCAGTGCGGTAATGCTCAAGCGCATCACGGGCGTGCAGGTGTTTTTCTTCCAGTGAGCGAATCTGCTCGTCCTTGTCGTTGAGCCTTAGCTCGTAGTCGCTGCATGCCTGGCTCAGCCCGGCGTTACGGGTTTGCTCGGTCTGCAAGCTGGTGCTGGCGGTTTGCAGCGCCGCGCTTTCTTCGGCCAGGGCCGCGGCCTGGATATCAAATTGCTGTTTGAGCTGGGTGTGCGCCTCTTCCAGGGTTTCTACCTGGGCGAGCAGGGCGGCTTTGTGTTGCTCGAATTGCGCCAGGGCCAGGTCGATCGGCTCTTGGGCCTTCTCTTTCAGGCGTTGCGCCAGGCGTGCGACCAGTTCGCCAAGCTCATCGTCAATTGGCGCCTGAGTGATGGTTTGTCGTGATTCGCTTTCGTCCAGCTCTTTCAAATAGCGATGAATCGTGGTTTTCGAGCCGGTATTCCCCATTTCGATACGCACTGCATCGATGCTGGGGTTTTCGCCGCGGGCGAGGATCGCCAGGCGTGCCGTCTGCACTACTGCTTTGTTTATGCCGCCACGAGCCATGGGGTCTCCGTCGATTTAGTACTGTGGTACATGGTATGTAGATACATACCATATCATGATTAAAAACTCGTTTAAATTCATGATTTAACAGATGGGATATTGGCGTATTATCCCGTGTCATCTGTGTTTTCCTCCGCCATCCATCTGTCAGCAGTACGAAAAGACGCCTATGAGCGACCTGGACCGATATCTCAACGCCGCCACCCGTGACAACACGCGCCGCAGCTACCGCGCAGCCATCGAGCATTTCGAAGTCAGTTGGGGAGGGTTCCTGCCGGCAACCAGTGACAGCGTGGCGCGTTACTTGGTGGCACATGCCGGAGTGTTGGCGGTCAATACCTTGAAGCTGCGGCTCTCGGCACTTGCGCAATGGCATACCAGCCAAGGGTTTGCCGACCCGACGAAGGCGCCAGTGGTACGCAAAGTGCTCAAGGGCATCCGCGCCGTGCACCCGGCGCGAGAGCGACAGGCCGAGCCTTTGCAGCTCCAGCATTTGGAACAGGTGATCGCCGCCCTGGACATTGAAGCCAAACAGGCCAGCGAGCATCACGACCAACCGCGCTTGCTGCGGGCCAAGCGCGATGCTGCGCTGATTCTGCTGGGCTTCTGGCGCGGCTTTCGCAGTGATGAACTGTGCCGGTTAAGCATCGAGCATGTGCAAGCCGTGCCCGGCGCAGGCATCAGTCTGTACTTGCCGCGCAGCAAAAGTGACCGCGATAACCTCGGCAAGACCTACCAGACCCCGGCGCTGTTGCGGCTGTGCCCGGTGCAGGCTTATAGCGAGTGGCTCAGCGCCTCGGCTTTGGTGCGCGGGCCGGTATTCCGTGGCATTGACCGCTGGGGCAACCTGGGCGAGGAGGGCTTGCACCCCAACAGTGTGATCCCGCTACTGCGCCAGGCCCTTGAGCGCGCAGGCATCCCCGCCGAGCAATACACCAGCCACTCGCTGCGGCGGGGCTTTGCCACTTGGGCGCATCGCAGTGGCTGGGATTTGAAGTCGCTGATGAGTTACGTCGGTTGGAACGACATGAAATCTGCGATGCGCTATGTTGAAGCGACGCCGTTTCTAGGCATGACCCTGGCAACCCAACCACTGATTTGAGATTTCTTCTATTAATACAGTTACCTGATAGAGAAAACCAATCGCCAGCATCAGGTTTGCCAATGAGCCATCGACCGAAAGAGCCGGTAGGATTCATCTCATCAACTTCTTAACCCCTGACGGAGAGTCAACGATGCCTATCATCAACAGCCAAGTAAAACCGTTTAAAGCTACCGCTTTCAAAAACGGCAGCTTCGTCGATGTGACCGACGCTGACCTGAAAGGCAAGTGGTCGGTTGTATTCTTCTACCCAGCCGACTTCACCTTCGTTTGCCCAACCGAACTGGAAGACCTGGCTGACAACTACGCCGAATTCCAGAAGCTGGGCGTCGAAATCTACAGCGTTTCCACCGACACCCACTTTGCCCACGCTGCCTGGCACAACACTTCGCCAGCCATTGGCAAAATCCAGTACACCATGATCGGCGACCCAACCCTGACCATCTCCCGCAACTTCGACGTGCTGATCGAAGAAGCTGGCCTGGCAGACCGCGGCACCTTCGTGATCAACCCAGAAGGTCAAATCAAGATCGTTGAGCTGAACGACGGTGGTGTAGGCCGTGACGCTTCCGAGCTGCTGCGCAAGATCAAGGCCGCTCAGTACGTTGCTGCCCACCCAGGTGAAGTCTGCCCAGCCAAATGGAAAGAAGGCGAGGCCACTCTGGCGCCGTCTCTGGACCTGGTCGGCAAGATCTAAGTCTGTGAACGCGTATCAAGGGCGGGTATCCGCACTTAAGTAAGCTGCATCCGCCCTCAAAACGCCCGGGCGAGATTCGCTCGGGCGTTTTTTTGTCTGCAATAAACCGAATGAACAGGAAATCGCCCGTATGTTGGACGCCAATCTTAAAGCTCAGTTGAAGTCATACCTGGAACGGGTCACCCAGCCGATCGAGATCGTCGCCTCCCTCGACGACGGTGCGAAATCCCAGGAAATGCTTGCTCTTTTGCAGGACGTAACCAGCCTCTCCACGCTGATTACCCTGAACACCGATGGCAATGATGCGCGCAAGCCATCGTTCTCCATCAACCGCCCGGGTGCCGATATCAACCTGCGTTTCGCCGGCATCCCCATGGGCCATGAATTCACTTCGCTGGTGCTGGCCCTGCTGCAAGTCGGTGGCCACCCGTCGAAGGCCAGTGTCGAGGTGATTGAACAGATCCGCGCCCTCAAAGGCGAGTTCAGCTTCGAGACTTACTTCTCGCTGTCCTGCCAGAACTGCCCGGACGTAGTCCAGGCGTTGAACCTGATGGCCGTGCTCAACCCGAACATCCGCCACGTCGCGATTGACGGTGCGTTGTTCCAGGCCGAAGTCGATGAGCGCCAGATCATGGCGGTGCCGAGCGTCTACTTGAACGGGGTCAACTTTGGCCAGGGCCGCATGGGCCTCGAAGAGATCCTCGCCAAGCTCGACACTAGCGGTATCGAGAAAGCCGCAGAGAAAATCAGCGCCAAGGACGCCTTCGACGTCCTGGTGGTGGGCGGTGGCCCGGCCGGGTCTTCGGCTGCCATCTACGCAGCACGTAAAGGTATTCGTACTGGTGTGGCGGCTGAACGCTTTGGTGGCCAGGTGCTGGACACCATGTCCATCGAGAACTTTATCTCGGTACAGGAAACCGAAGGGCCGAAACTGGCCAGCGCACTGGAAGCCCATGTGCGTCAGTACGACGTGGACATCATGAACCTGCAACGCGCCAGCCGCCTGGTACCGGCAAAAAATGCCGGTGAGCTGCACGAAATTCGCTTCGAAAGCGGTGCCACACTCAAGTCCAAGACCGTGATCCTGGCCACTGGCGCCCGCTGGAGAGAAATGGGAGTGCCCGGCGAGCAGGAATACAAAGCCCGTGGCGTGTGCTTCTGCCCGCACTGCGATGGCCCGTTGTTCAAGGGCAAGCGTGTGGCGGTGATCGGCGGCGGTAACTCCGGCGTGGAAGCGGCCATTGACCTGGCCGGTATCGTCAGCCATGTCACCTTGCTTGAGTTCGACAGCAAGCTGCGCGCCGATGCCGTGTTGCAACGCAAGCTCTACAGCCTGCCGAACGTGGATGTGATCACCAGCGCATTGACCAGTGAAGTCAAAGGCGATGGCCAGAAAGTCACCGGCCTTGCCTACAAGGACCGCGACACTGGTGAGTTCAAGACCATCGACCTGGAAGGCATCTTTGTGCAGATTGGCTTGCTGCCCAACACTGACTGGCTCAAAGGCACCGTAGAGCTGTCGCCGCGCGGCGAGATCATTGTCGATGCCCGTGGCGAGACTTCACTGCCTGGCGTGTTCGCCGCCGGTGACGTCACCACCGTGCCGTACAAGCAGATCGTGATTGCAGTAGGCGAGGGCGCCAAGGCTTCGTTGAGCGCGTTCGATCACCTGATCCGTACCTCTGCTCCGGCGTAAATCATCCTGAGCTGAAAATGAAAAACCCCATGAGCGATCATGGGGTTTTTCTCGTTCCCACGCTCCGCGTGGGAATGCATCCGGTGACGCTCCGCGTCATGCAGTGCTTATTACATCGGCGCCGGCTGAATGATCTCGACCCAATAAGCATCCGGGTCCTTGATGAACGCGAGGCTCTTCATGCGGCCATCCGTCAGGCGCTTCTGGAAATCACAGCCCAAGGCTTCGAAGCGTTCGCACGCCGCGACAATGTCCGGCACCGAGATACAGATATGGCCAAAGCCACGTGGGTCGGTGTTGCCGTTGTGGTAGGCAAAGTCGGCATCGTTTTCGGTGCCGTGGTTGTGGGTCAGTTCGAGGATGCCCGGAATCGACTTCATCCACTGGGTACGCTCGGCGGCGTCGGCCGGGATCTGGGCCTTGTCCACCAGGGCCAGGAAGTACAGGCTGAATTCGGCTTCCGGGAAGTCACGTTTCTCGACCAGGGAGAAACCCAGGATGCGCGTGTAGAAGTCCAGCGACTTGGTGATGTCCTTGACCCGCAACATGGTGTGGTTGAACACGAAGTTCGCCGTGGCGTTGTCGGGTTGGGCGGTGACGCCCGGGAAGGTGTTCAATTCGTGCAGGCTCATGGGCCCTCCAGAAAAAATGTGAGATGAGCGGTCCATTGGCTTGCGGTCTGCCTCCATGCAGACGGGCCATGATACGCAAGGCGCACCGGCTGCGCCAAATGAAAAAGCGCGCCAGGCCCTTGCGGTCAGCGCGCGCCGGGCCGCACACTTTGCCGCTGGAACCTTGGGTGTTTTTCGCAATGATCGAGTTTCGTAGGCCGCTGTTGAGTGCTATGTGCGTGTTGTTGGGCAGCCCGTTTGTGCTGGCCGCCGAGCCGCAGGTCCATTGGCCCAGCGGTTGGCAGGTCGAAGAAGTCGTGCCTGACGGCGAGCCGCCTGCCAAACCCCTAGCAGTGTCCCGGCAGCGAGCGATCAAGAATGATGAAAATGGCGCCACGTTGATGGTCATGGAGTTGACCGGAACGCCAATTGAGGCCGGCCATAAAGTTAATCTTGCTGGCGTGTTGCTGGAGATGCGCAAGTCCATCCAGAAAGACTTTGCCCGTGGCGGTTATCAAAGCGTGTGCAGCAAAATGCACCCCACGACATTGAGTCGGCTTGACGCGTTGGAAACTACCTGCGTGATTACCGAGAACGGTCGACACGTATTGTCGCAAACATTAGTCGGTGCGCTGGATGTCGACAAAGCCTATGTTTTTTCATACGCCGGCCAGGCGCAAGCGTACGAGGCGAGCAAGGAGGAAGTCAGTTTGGTGCGTAACAGTCTGAAACTTTGACCCGCTCAAGCTGAGCGAATTTGAACAATATGAACGCTGAGTTAAGTTCGATTCCGAACCGTTAGAGCAAAAAAAGCCCCGCGTATGCGGGGCTATTTTTTAGTACATGTTTCAGCCGCGAAGCCAGGAGTCTACAGTGGCAGCGCCGTACTCTTCTTTCCAGGCTTTGAGGCCGCGGTGGTTGCCACCTTTGGTCTCGATCAGTTCGCCGGTGTGCGGGTTGTGGTAAACCTTGACCACCCGTGCGCGGCGCTGTTTAGGCGCGGCGGCGGCCGGTGCACCGCCTTTGCGTGGCGCGGGATCGAGGATAGCGATCACATCACGCAGGCTCTTGTCGTATTTGCCCATCAGCGTCTTGAGCTTTTCTTCGAATTCGATTTCTTTCTTCAGGCCAGCGTCGTTCTTCAAGGATTCCAGCTGTGCAAGCTGCTCTTGAAGGGCTTTTTCTGCTGCGCGAAATTCGGCGAGTCTGGACAAAATCTGTACTCCAATAATGTAGTTGCTGATATCAACTGCAGACAAAGCTATAAGCCAAGAACGTTAAGCCACGTCAACGAAAAAGACCCTTCTGCGAGTTCTGCACAGGCAGAAAAAATTGTAGTAGTTAATTCATCCTGAGTAAATCATGTCTTTTAAAGAAAGACCAATCTTTCATCATAGGCCGCGCAAGGCTATTCCACGATGCCCAACGATTTAATGAATTCATCGCAGGGTAATGGTCGGCCAAACAGGTAACCCTGTAGGAAATCCACGCCCTGGGCCACGAGGTACTCACACTGTTGGGCTGTTTCTACGCCTTCGGCAACAATGCCTAGATCCAGCTTGACTGATAACTCTATGATGCTGTCCAGAATATGCCGCGACAGCGCATCCGCACCGATCATGGCGACAAAGCTTTGATCGATCTTCAAGTAGTCGACGTTGAAATTGCGCAAATAGCCCAAGCTGGAGTGGCCGGTGCCAAAATCATCAATGGCAATCATGACCCCCATTTGATGCAGCGCCTCGAACAGGCGGCGGGTGGTCTCGGTGGGTTCGATCAACTCCCGCTCGGTCAACTCCAGCACCAGGGTGACCTGGCCGGGTGGGAACGCGGCGAGGAATTCCCGGCAGTCCTGCACCAGCGCCATGTCCTGGCAATGGCGCGCAGTGATATTCACGCCGATATGAAAGCCTGGGCTGAAGCGCGCGGCATGAGGCGCCAGTTGCGCGGCAGTCAGGCGCAGCA
The DNA here is from genome assembly GCF_021606625.1 of Pseudomonas sp. PA-4-8C. Taxonomy (NCBI): domain Bacteria; kingdom Pseudomonadati; phylum Pseudomonadota; class Gammaproteobacteria; order Pseudomonadales; family Pseudomonadaceae; genus Pseudomonas; species Pseudomonas sp. PA-4-8C. The sequence continues at coordinate 2,426 of NZ_WKCD01000155.1, read as the reverse complement.
GGGCACGGGTCATCGGCACGATCAGGCCGGAGTCTTCGGCCAGGGGAATAAACAGGTCCGGGCGCACCAGCCCTTCTTTGGGATGCTTCCAACGCATCAGCACCTCACACCCGGCCCATTGGCGGGTGTCACCGCGTACCACCGGTTGGAAATAGGGGATGAATTCATTGGCCCCCAAGGCGCGTTGTAACTCGTGGGTTGGCGCTGACGAACGTTTTTGCAGCCAGGGAGCGAGCAGCCCCGCCAATATCCCGAAGAACACCACCAGGCTGAACAGGGCCGGATACCGCGCCTGCATATAGCGCCAGACTTCACCCTCGGGCATTCCGGCCTCGACACTGTATTGATAGCGCTCGGAAGCCAGGCGCTGTGGCGCCACGGCAAATGTCGGCAACGCGCCTTGATGCACTTTGCCGTCGGCACCCAGCCAGTTCGGGCCGACGTGCAATACCAAATACGCGTAACGGCTGATCAAGCGCAAGGCGTTGGTGAGGTGGTAACCGTCAACCGAGGCAAACGCGCCTTGATCGCCTTGGACCAGGCGGTACACCAGCAGGGCGGTATCGGGTGTGACGGGGTTGCCTTTCATCAACCACAGGCGCCCATCCACGTAGTCGTCGGGGTTGACGGGCGATTGGTAGCGACCGCCAAACAACGAGCTGCAATAGATGTTTTTCTGCCAGGACAGTGTGGTGGCCCGCACAAACGGCCGACGCGTGACTTGTTCACGTAGCGCCAACTTGGCGGCGCTGTCACAAGGTTTACCGGCCAGCGGCAGCAAAGCCTGGGCAGCGATGGCGGTGTTGTCGAGCATCAGGTCGAACTGGCGCACCGCTTCTTGAGCGGTTTGCGCCGTGCTTTGTTCAAGGGTGCGCTCGGCTTGCCAATACAGAATCACAACCCCCAGCAAGATGGGCAACACGCCGCTGGTTGCACTGATGAAATAGCGTGCGGCTCGGCTTCGTGGGCCTTTGACGGTCAGGGGCATAGGGGCGGTCAGTCGTGAGAAAAAGAGTGAGATAAGCCGATGATAGATGGCAATACGCAGGCCTGCTCAGTTGTTTTGAGCGGGTTGACCTAGCCGTTCGGTCAGTTGTGGCGGGGATTTCATCTAGGCAACATAAACATCGTTGCAAGAAGTAAGAGACTCAGGACCGTACCCCTCCAGCCTCTCTCAGTGCCGTGCTAGCCCAATTTTGGCGGGCCGGTCGGCGCGTGCCTTTCGAATGTCGGAAGCCGCCTTGCAGCCTTTTAACGACTCCACAGGAATTTGCAGCAATGAAAAAAATCGCACTGGCCGTTGCCTTGTTGATGGCTAACAGCGTTGTCGCTCTACCGGCGTTCGCGGCGGACGGCACTATCACCCTGACCGGTGAGATCACTGGCACCACCTGCAGCATCAGTGGCGGGGCAGGCGCTGCGCCTGGCGCCGGGCCGGACTTTGCCATTGCGCTGCACAAGGTCCAGGCCAGCGCACTCAAGGCTGCCGGGCAGACGGCGGGGGTAAAGCCGTTCTTTATCCAAGTCGGCAGTTGCCCGAAGGACACGGTGGTCGCGGTGTTATTCGAGAGCAGCAGCCCGGCCATCAACCCGGCGACCGGTAACCTGGTCAATCAGGCGCCAGCCACACCCGAACCGGCAAAGTTCGTGGAAGTACAGATTGTAGACGGCGTCACCAACCAGCCCCTGGATCTGCGGCTGGGCCTGACTTCGAGTACCTCGACAGTGCCTGACGGCGGCGCGGTGACGCTGCCATTTGCAGCTCAGTACTTCGCCACGGGGGCAGCGACCGCCGGCCCGATTAGCACGCAAGTGCTGTATTCCGTGACATTCCCCTGATCAAGGCCAGTGGGCCTGGCGACCTGCCAGGCCCTGCCTTGAAGGAAGGACGCATGCTTTTTCGCACATTACTGGCGAGCCTTACCTTTGCTGTCATCGCCGGCTTACCGTCCACGGCCCACGCGGGAGTGGTGATCGATGGCACACGGCACATCTACCCCCAGCAGCGCCGTGAAATCACCCTGCGCCTGAGCAACGACGATAAACGGGCACCGCGCCTGGTCCAGGTGTGGCTGGATCAAGGCGATGCCACTCCAGATCCCTCCCATAGCGACGTGCCGTTCAGCCTCTCGCCCCCAGTGTTTCGCCTGGATCCAGGGAGAAGCCAGGGTGTGCGGCTGGTCTACACCCAGGATCCGTTGCCGCCAGATCGAGAGTCCTTGTTCTGGCTTAATGCCTTGGAGGTCCCCCCGAAAATCAGTGCGGCCGAACTCGGTGAACAAGCCCCTGAAGGGAATCATCTGCAGTTTGCTTTTCGTATCCGCACCAAAGTGTTTTTTCGCCCCCGTCATTTGCCTGGCAGTGCAGACCAGGCCCCCGCGCAACTGCGCTGGAGTCTAAGGCGCACCGAGCGCGCAGCCGTACTG
>NZ_WKCD01000154.1:0-12818 GCF_021606625.1 Pseudomonas sp. PA-4-8C | reverse complement strand
GTGGTGTACGAAACCCGCCACGGCGCCCTGCTCAACAGCAGCCAGGCGCTCACCAGCGGTCTTGGCCTGGCCTTGCAAACCGCCGACTTCAAGGACGACAAGAGCCTGGATGCATTCTTCGACCTGTCCCGCGCACAAAACGCTGGCAAAGCCTCGGATGCCACCCGCGAGATTCGCGCCATAGCCTTGAACATGATCTTCGCCGACGCCAGCAACATCGGCTGGCAAGTCACCGGCCGCTTCCCCAACCGCCGAGAAGGCGAAGGCCTGTTGCCATCGCCGGGCTGGGACACGCGCTTTGACTGGGACGGCTACGCCGACGCGATGCTGCACCCGTACGACCAAGACCCGGCCCAGGGCTGGATCGGCACCGCCAACCAGCGCACCGCACCGCGTGGCTACGGCATGCAACTGTCCAACGCCTGGGATGCACCGGAGCGCAGCGAACGCCTGGCGCAACTGGCCAACGCTGGCAAGCATGACAGCCGCAGCCTGATCGCCATGCAATACGACCAGACCACCCTCTTCGCCGCCAAGCTCAAGAACATGTTCCAGGCGCCGGGTATGGCCCTGCCCCTCAAGCAGGCCATCGATGCATTGCCGGCAGCGGAACGCGCCAAGGCCCGCGAAGCGCTCGACCGCCTGATGGCCTTCGATGGTCGACTGGCGACCACCTCGGCTGACGCGGCGATCTATGAACTGTTCCTGCAAGAAAGCGCCCGGCAAATCTTCCTCGACAAACTCGGCCCGGAAAACAGCGCCAGCTGGAAAGCCTTCGTCAGCAATGTCAGCCTGTCCTACTCGGCCATCGCCGACCACCTGCTGGGCCGTGAAGACAGCCCATTCTGGGATGACACGCGTACCGCGCAAAAAGAAGACAAACCCGCGATCCTGGCTCGCACCCTGGCCGCCGCCATCACTACTGGCGACAGCCAATTGGGCGCCGATCACAAGGCCTGGCAGTGGGGCAAGCTGCACAGCACCACCTGGAAAGATACCCATGGCCAGGCGATCCGCGGCCCCTTCGCCAGCGGTGGCGATCACAACACCCTGAACCCGGCACCGTACACCTGGGGCCAGGATTTCAACGCGACCCAAGTATCGGCGCTGCGCATGATCATCGACTTCGGCCAGGCGGAACCAATGATGGGCCAGAGCGGCATCGGCCAATCCGGCAACCCGGCCAGCCCGAACTATGCCAACGGCATCGACCCGTCGTTGAAGGCGCAATATCTGAGCTTTCCGATGCAGCCGCAGAACTTTGAGAAGGTGTACGGCAAGACAAGGTTGACCCTGACGCCTGGTAAGTAAACCGGGTTTCCACTGACGAAACCGGATAACCCTGTGTGGCTTGCCTGCGATAGCAGCCGAGTAACCACGATGCGAAGCGAGCCGCTCTTGATCTTGCTCTTGATCTGCTTGTGATCTTGATCTCAGGCGCCCCGTTAAACCACGCTGGCCGAACGCAGGCTTGAATTCGTGGGTAACCTGGCAGGACGCCGGGTTAGCCGCCCCGCGCCATGGATGGCGCGTGGCGGCGGCCCACGGATTCAAGCCTGCGTTCGGGCACACCGAGCCTAAGCGAGGGGCCGAGTGGTGGGGCAAGAGCGTTTTGCTTACTTTGCCGCTTTTGCAAAGTGAGCCGCCGTCAGGGCGGAACCCTAAGTGGCCGTTACCGCAGAAATGGATATGTACTCGGTATAACAGTGTCGCCTGTCAGGCCGCTTTCGCGAGCACGCCCGCTCCCACAGTTGGATCGCGGGGTGTCAGGTAGATAGGTGTCGGCTGTCAGGACGTCATCGCAGGCAAGCCAGCTCCCACATTTGGATCGCGGTGCGTCAGCTAGATCTGCGTCATCTGTCACTCCGTCACGGGAGCAAGCTCCCTCGCCACAGGACCAGCGTCGCACCAAAGTTGTGTAGATACCTATGGCCATCGTAGGCAAGCCAGCTCCCATCTATGGATGTGTGTGGGCTCACGGAAAAAAGCTCGGCCCTGATGTTCCACAGAGTGGAACCACCTTTGATTGTCCTCACGCGCACATCGCGCTTAGCTGTCGATGTGTTGCAAACAAGAACGGGACCACCCGCCTGTGAGGAGAATCACCATGCGCCCGCACCAGCACATTCTGGATTGGCTCAGCGACGTTGCCAGCGACTTGCACGCTGTGCGTCACGATATCCACGCCCATCCCGAACTCGGCTTTGAAGAGAATCGCACCTCAGCGCTGGTCGCACAGTCACTCAAGGAGTGGGGCTATGAGGTGCACACCGGCATCGGCAAGACCGGTGTGGTCGGCGTGCTGCGCAATGGCAACAGCTCGCGCACGTTGGGCATTCGCGCCGACATGGACGCCTTGCCCATCATCGAAAACACCGGTGCGGCCTATACCAGCCAGCATGCCGGCTGCATGCACGCCTGCGGGCATGACGGCCACACCACCATGTTGCTCGGCGCCGCGCGTTACTTGGCGGCGACGCGGCAGTTTCACGGCACCTTGAACCTGATTTTCCAACCCGCCGAAGAAGGCCAGGGCGGCGCCGAGGCGATGTTGGCGGACGGTTTGCTGGAGCGTTTCCCCTGTGAGGCGCTGTTCGGCATGCACAATATGCCGGGCTTGCCGGCTGGGCATCTGGGCTTGAGGGTGGGGCCGATGATGGCCTCCCAGGACCTGCTCACCGTGACCCTCGAAGGCGTCGGTGGCCACGGCTCTATGCCGCACCTTACCGTCGATCCACTGGTGGCTGCCGCCAGTATGGTCATGGCCTTGCAAACGGTGGTGGCGCGCAATATCGACACCCAGGAAGCCGCTGTCGTCACGGTCGGCGCCCTTCAAGCAGGGCAAGCCGCCAACGTGATTCCCCAGCAAGCCCTGCTGCGCCTGAGCCTGCGCGCACTTAACCCAAAGGTGCGCGAACAGATGCTGGAACGGGTCAACGCGATCATCCAGACCCAGGCCGCCAGCTTCGGCTGCACCGTGCAGGTCGAACACCGCCCGGCTTACCCGGTGCTGGTCAACCATGCCGAAGAAACCGAATTCGCCCGCCAGGTCGGTGTGGCCTTGCTCGGCGCCGATGCGGTGGACGGCAACACCCGCACGCTGATGGGCAGCGAAGACTTCGCCTGGATGCTGCAACGCTGCCCCGGCAGTTACTTGTTTATCGGCAACGGCGTGTCGCGGCCGATGGTGCACAACCCCGCCTATGACTTCAACGACGACATCCTGCTGACCGGCGCCGCCTATTGGGGCGCGCTGGCCGAGAGCTGGCTCAAGCCGGCCGGCTAACCCAAACCCTTGTAGGAGCGAGCTTGCTCGCGAAAATCGTCAACGCTGACGCAGCGCTTTGAGGTAGCCCGTGTTGCCTGCGCGTTTTTCGCGAGCAAGCTCGCTCCTACAGTAATGCCTTTTTCTGCCGCTGGACCCTTTCCCTGATCGGTTGAATGGAGTGTTCCTCATGCAGACTTTAAAGCCCGGCGTTTCCCGCACCCGCCAAGTGGTGGCCGCGGTGATCGGCAACGCGTTGGAATGGTATGACTTCATCGTTTACGGTTTCCTGGCTAGCATTATCGCCCGTCAGTTCTTCCCCTCGGAGGACGAATACGCCTCGCTGCTGATGGCGCTGGCCACCTTCGGCGTGGGCTTTTTCATGCGCCCGGTGGGCGGCATCCTCTTGGGCATCTATGCCGACCGCAAAGGCCGCAAGGCGGCGATGCAGTTGATTATCCGGCTGATGACCGTGTCTATCGCGCTGATTGCCTTCGCGCCGACCTACGCCGCCATCGGTATGGGCGCGCCGTTGCTGATCGTGGTGGCGCGCATGCTCCAGGGTTTTGCTACCGGCGGTGAGTACGCGAGTGCCACGGCATTTTTGGTAGAGAGCGCACCGGCCCATCGCAAGGGGTTGTATGGCTCCTGGCAATTGGTGGGGCAGTGCCTGGCGGTGTTCGGTGGGGCGGCGATGGTGGCGTTGGTCACGCATTTCTTTTCGCCCGAAACCCTCGACCTGTGGGGCTGGCGCCTGCCGTTTGTGCTGGGCTTGTTGATCGGCCCGGTGGGGTTGTGGATTCGTCGGCACATGGAAGACCCGGAAGAGTTTATCCAGGCGCGTAAAAACGCAACTGGCCCGGCGCCAAGCCTCATGCAAGTGCTGCGCGAGCATCGGCGCAGTATCCTGGTGTCCATGGGCCTGGCCTGCGGCGCGACGGTGTCGTTTTATGTGGTGCTGGTGAACATGCCGACCTTCGCTCACAAGAACCTTGGCCTGCCGCTGGACCAAGTGCTGATGGTGCAGATGTTTGCGGTGGCGTTGATGACCGTGGTGATCCCCTTGTCCGGCCTGCTCTCGGATCGGTTGGGGCGGCGGCCGGTATTGATGGCATTCACCCTGGCCTTCTTCGTGATGGTCTACCCCTTGTATGTGTGGGTGGCCGCCGCGCCGTCCATCGAGCGCCTGCTGGTGATGCAGGTGATGTTGTGCACGGCGATTGGCGGGTTCTTCGGGCCAGCGCCGACGGCATTGGCCGAACAGTTCCCTATCGAGGTGCGCTCGACCGGCGTGTCGGTGGCCTATAACGTGGCGGTGATGGTGTTCGGAGGTTTCGCGCCGTTGATCGTGACCTGGCTGAGCAAGGTGCTGAGCACGCCGGTGGCGCCCTCGTTTTATGTATTGTTCGCCTGCGTGCTGACGCTGCTGGGCACTTACTGCATGCGCGAGGCCCCCCGGGCGAGCAAGCCGTTGCCGTTTTCCAGAGAGGTGAAGCCTTGAGTATTGTTGATTGGGATGCCACTGAGCTGTCGCGGGCCATTCATGGACGGCAGGTGTCGTGCGAAGAGGTGATGCAGGCGTACCTGGCGCAGATCCAGCGCTTTAACCCCGGCGTGAATGCGCTGGTGACATTGCGCGACAGCGAGGCCGTGCTGGCCGAGGCGAGGGCCTGCGATCGGGAGTTGGACCAGGGCCGCTCCCGTGGCTGGATGCATGGCATGCCCCAGGCCATCAAGGACCTGGCGGCCACCCAGGGCTTGCGCACCACCTTGGGCTCACCGTTGTTCGCCGAGCATGTGCCGGGCGAAGACGCCATCAGCGTTGCGCGGGTGCGGGCCAGTGGCGCGATCATCATCGGCAAGACCAACGTGCCGGAGTTCGGCCTGGGCTCCCACACCTACAACACGCTGTTCGGCACCACCGGCAATGCCTATGACCCGCGCCTTGCAGCCGGCGGCAGCAGTGGCGGGGCGGCGGTGGCCCTGGCGCTGCGCATGCTGCCGGTGGCCGACGGCAGTGACATGATGGGCTCGCTGCGCAACCCGGCGGCGTTCAACAACGTGTTCGGCTTGCGCCCCTCCCAAGGGCGGGTGCCCCATGGGCCGATGCCGGAGCTGTTCGTGCAGCAACTGGGCACCGAAGGCCCGATGGGGCGCAGCGTCACGGATGTGGCGCGGTTGCTGAGCATCCAGGCCGGTTACGACCCCCGCGCGCCGCTGTCCTCCCAGGCCGATCCGGCGGTGCTGGGCCAGCCGTTGCAGCGCGACTTCAAGGGCGCACGCCTTGGTTGGCTGGGGGACTACAACGGTTATCTGCCGATGGACGCGGGCGTGATGAGCCTGTGCGAAGCGGCGCTGGATGATTTCGCCAGGTTGGGCTGTGAAGTGCACAGCTGCCAACCGGACTTTTCCATGGCGCGCCTGTGGCGCTGCTGGTTGGTTCATCGCCATTGGCTGGTGCACGGCAACCTCGGCGCGGCCTACGCTAACCCGCAAAAACGCGCACTGCTCAAGCCCGAGGCTCAATGGGAAGTGGAGGGTGGCCAGGGCTTGAGTGCCCAGCAGGTTTACCAGGCGTCGGTGGACCGCAGTGAGTGGTACCGCGCCCTGGCCAAGCTGTTCCAACGTTACGATTTCCTGCTGTTGCCCACTGCCCAGGTGTTCCCTTTCGATGCACAACAGCCGTGGCCACGCCTCGTCGGCGGGCGTGAAATGGACACTTATCACCGCTGGATGGAAGTGGTGATCGGCCCGACCCTCGCCGGTTTGCCGAGCATGAGCATCCCCGTGGGCTTCAACCCCCAGGGCCTGCCCATGGGCCTGCAAATCATTGGCCCGGCCCAGGCCGACAGGGCCGTGTTGCAATTGGCCTACGCCCATGAGCAACTGACCCAATGGGTACAACGCCGGCCACCGGCGTGCCTTGCAACGACCCGCTGAGCGCTGACGGGCCTGTATCTTGCTGTGAAAAAAGATCATCCACCGGCAACAGGGAGATCGAACATGGAGACAGGCACCGTACGCTCGGTTGAGCGCGCTCTGGCAATCGTCGAATTGCTGGGCGAGCACCAGGCCTTGGGGCTGGAAGAGTTGCACTACCTCACGCGCCTGCCCAAGGCCACGGTGTCGCGCATGTTGCTGACCTTGCAGGAGCAGGGCTGGGTCTATCGGGGCCTGAGTGATCGGCGTTACCGCCTGCGTGCCCGACGCTTGTTCGGCGACACCCAGCAACGCTTCAAGCGCCAGGTGGTGGAGAGCGCCGCGCCCTGGTTGCTGGAGCTCAGCGAGCGCACCGGGCTGGTGGTGGACTTGTCGTGCTTTGATGGTGAGCGCCTGGAGGTCATGGAAAGCGCGATCCCCAGCGTGTTGCGCAAGCTGTACCCGAACAACTGCCAGATCGTCGGCCAGTACGCCAGCCTGTTCCACTCGGCGATGGGCAAGGCCTGCCTGACGCAGTTACCGGCTGAAGAAGTACAGCGCCTGGCAGGCCGCAATCATGTGGCGGCAGACGAGCACTATCGCGCCTGCGAGCAAACCCAGCACCAGGGCTTCGGCCAGCGTACCGAAGGTTATTGGGAATACCCGGTGCGTTTGCCGTTCCTGATCCGGGCGGTGGCGCTACCGGTGCGCGCCAATGGTCGCCTGGTGGGGAGCATGGCGTTGCATTGGCCGATGCATCAGGCGCCGGTGGAGCGGGTGTTGAATTTGCATATGGGCAGCCTTGAAGAAACGATCTGCGAAGTGCAGCGAGCGCTGGTTTGATAGTCACCGCCGAATAAATGTGGGAGCGGGCTTGCTCGCGAAGGCGGTGTATCAGCTACACATGTATTGACTGGCACTGCGCTTTCGCGAGCAAGCCCGCTCCCACAATGAATTTGCGCCGTTCATGAGATTGCGCTTATGGTTCGCTCAGGTTTTCCCCCGCGAGTCTTCAATGTCAATCAAACCCTTGGCCTTCGCCCTTTTGGCCGCTGCAGCAGTGCCCGCCCACGCCGACTGGTACCTGGATAACGAATCCTCTCGCCTGTCCTTCGTCACCACTAAAAACACCGAGGTGGCTGAAGTCCAGCGCTTCCTGGTATTGCATGGCAAGGTCGACGCCAAGGGCGCGGCTCAGTTGGAAGTGGAGTTGGAGTCGATCAACAGCGGTATTCCGTTGCGCGACGAGCGCATGCGTAAAGCGCTGTTCGAGATCAAGACCTTCCCCGAAGCGCAGATCAGTGCGCAGATCAATCTGCAACCCATCAATGACCTGGCGTCCGGCGCGCAGCTGGAATTGCGCCTGCCCCTGAGCGTCACGCTGCACGGCAAGACCCAGACCTACAGCGCCGAACTGCTGGCCACGCGCCTGGATGATCGACGCTTCCAAGTGGTAACCCTTGAGCCTGTGGTATTGCATGCCGAGGATTTTGACCTGGCGCCCGGTGTGGCGACCTTGCGCAAGGCGGCGGGGCTCAAGTCGATCAGTTTGTCGGTGCCGGTGGGTGCGGTGCTGATCTTCACGGCGCGCTGACATGAGCGGCGCAGTGTTCCCATGGCGCAGCGCCAATCAGTTCGAATTGCTGATCGACGGGCCGAATTTCTTCCCGCAGATGCTGGTGGGCATCGCCCGGGCCGAGCAGCAGGTTGACCTTGAGTTGTACTTGGTCGAAGCCGGGGCCTGCGCCGAGGCCATGGTGCAGGCACTGGTGCTGGCCGCCGAACGCGGCGTGCAGGTGCGTTGCCTGTTCGATGATTACGGCAGCCTGGCGTTTACCCTGGGGCTACGCAAGCGCTTGACCGATGCCGGTGTGGAGTTGCGCTTTTACAACCGCCTGAATTGGCGGCGCTGGATGCGCAACCTGTATCGCGACCACCGCAAGTTGCTGCTGATTGATCAGCGTGTCGCCGTGGTCGGTGGTACGGGCGTCACCGACGAATTCTGGACGCCGGGCCAAGACACCGCCGACTGGCATGAAGTGATGGTGCAGATCAGCGGCCCGCTGGTGCTGGACTGGCAGGCCCTGTTCGACCGGCAATGGCACGCTAACGCCGCGCGCCGAGAATGGAAACCGGCGACCCACTTTGGTTTGCCTCGCTTGCCCAAGGTGCCCGCCACCGGGCCGGGGCTGGGTCGGGTTGCGTATGCCGATGCGCGTCAGCACCGCGACATTCTGCAATCGTTGATTCGCGCCTTGAACAGCAGCAAATCGCGTATCTGGCTGGCGACACCGTACTTCCTGCCCACCTGGAGCGTGCGCCGTGCCTTGCGCCGGGCGGCTGGGCGCGGTGTGGATGTACGTCTGTTGCTCACCGGCCCGCGCACCGATCACCCGTCGGTGCGTTACGCCGGGCACCGTTATTACCCGCGCCTGCTGCGTTCAGGCGTGCAGATCTTTGAATACCAGCCGTGCTTTTTGCACCTGAAGATGGTGCTGGTGGACGATTGGGTGAGCATTGGCTCGTGCAATTTCGACCACTGGAATTTGCGCTTTAACCTGGAAGCCAATCTTGAAGCGCTGGACCCGGGATTGACGGCGGCGGTGGTGGGCAGTTTCGAAGCGGACTTTGCCCAGAGCCAGGCGGTGAGTCTGGAGGCATGGAAGGCGCGGCCGTTGTGGCGGCGGGTAAAGCAGCGGGTGTGGGGCTGGATTGATCGGTTGGTGGTGAACCTGCTGGATCGGCGCGGCTAGTCGGTTCACCTCAAGTCCAATGTGGGAGCTGGCTTGCCTGCGATGGCGGTGGTGAATATTCCACCGCTATCGCAGGCAAGGCAGCTCCCACCCAGACCGTGTTTACAGCTTCAGATCAGAGCAGTTCGAAGGTTTGTTGCTGCACATCCTGGGAGTCCAACCCGATCTGCACATTGAACTCACCCGGTTCGGCCGCGTACTTGAGCTGGCTGTTGTAGAACTTCAGGTCGTCTTCGGTAATGGTGAAGTGCAGCGTGCGCGCTTCGCCGGCCTTGAGCATGACCTTCTGGAAGCTCTTCAGCTCCTTGATCGGGCGGATCATCGAACCGGCCACGTCCTGGATATACAACTGCACAACCGTTTCGCCATCGACCTTGCCGGTGTTCTTCAACGTGACGCTGGCGTCGAGCTTGCCGGTCTTGTTCAGCGTGGTGGACGACAGCGCCATGTCCGACAGGCTGAACTGGGTATAGCTCAGGCCATAACCAAAGGGAAACAGCGGGCCTGTGGTGTCATCGAAGTACTGCGAAGTGTAGTTGCCCGGCTTGCCTGGGGTGAATGGCCGGCCGATGGTCAGGTGGTTGTAGTAGGTTGGAATCTGCCCAACGGAGCGAGGGAAGGTGATCGGCAGCTTGCCCGATGGGTTGTAATCGCCGAACAGTACATCGGCAATGGCGTTGCCGCCTTCGGTACCGGAAAACCAGGTTTCCAGGATCGCATCGGCCTGTTGGTTTTCTTCCAGAATCGACAGCGGACGGCCGTTCATCAGCACCAGCACCAGCGGCTTGCCGGTGGCTTTGAGGGCCTTGATCAAGTCGCGCTGGCTTTGCGGGATGTTCAGGTCGGTGCGGCTCGATGACTCGTGGGACATGCCACGGGACTCGCCCACCGCCGCGACGATAACGTCGGCGTTGTTCGCCGCCTTCACCGCTTCGTCAATCAGCACTTGGGCAGGGCGCGGGTCGTCCACCACTTCCGGGGCATCGAAGTTGAGGAAGTTGAGGTAGTCGAGCACTGCCTTGTCGCCGGTGATGTTGGCGCCACGGGCATAGATCACTTTGCCTTTTTCGCCGATCACGGCGTTCATGCCGTCGAGCAGGGTCACCGACTGCGCAGGCCGGCCGGCAGCAGCCCAACTGCCCATCATGTCGATGGGGGCCTTGGCCAGCGGGCCGACCAGGGCAATGGTCGCGGATTTTTTCAGCGGCAGGGTGTCGTTGTGATTTTTGAGCAACACCAGGCTGCGGCGCGCAATGTCGCGGGCCTCGGCCCGGTGCAGGCGGCTGTCGGCGTAGGTGTCGGCCGGGTCATCCTCGGCCTTGCCGATGCGCAGGTACGGGTCCTTGAACAGGCCCATGTCGTACTTGGCGCCAAGCACTTCGCGCACGGCGTTGTCGATGTCGCTCTGCTGGATTTCGCCGGACTTGAGCAGCCCCGGCAATTCCTTGCCGTACAGCGAGTCGTTCATGCTCATGTCGATGCCGGCCTTGATCGCCAGCTTGGCGGCTTCACGCCCGTCCTTGGCCACGCCGTGCTTGATCAGCTCGAAGATCGCGCCATGGTCGCTGACGGTCAGGCCCTTGAAGCCCCAGTCCTTGCGCAGCAGGTCGTTCATCAGCCAGGTGTTGGCCGTGGCAGGCACGCCATTGATCGAGTTGAGCGCCACCATCACGCCGCCGGAGCCAGCCTTGATCGCTGCGTGGTAGGGCGGCAGGTAGTCCTGGTACATCTTGACCGGGCTCATGTCGACCACGTTGTAGTCGCGCCCGCCTTCCACCGCGCCATAGAGGGCGAAGTGCTTGACGCTGGCCATGAGGCTGTCGGCATTCGCGGGGCTGGTGCCCTGGAACGCCTTGACCATCACTTCGGCAATGCGTGACACCAGGTAGGTGTCTTCACCGAAACCTTCGGAGGTACGGCCCCAGCGTGGGTCGCGGGAGATGTCGACCATCGGCGCAAAGGTGATGTCGAGGCTGTCGGCAGCGGCTTCCTGGGCGGCGATGCGCCCGGAGCGGCCGATGGCGTCCATGTCCCAGCTGGAGGCCAGGGCCAGGCTGATCGGGAAAATGGTGCGGTGGCCGTGGATCACGTCGTAGGCGAAGAACATCGGGATCTTCAAGCGGCTGCGCATGGCCGCGTCCTGCATCGGACGGTTTTCCGGGCGGGTGATGGAGTTGAACGTGCCACCGATGCGGCCGGCGGCGATTTCCTTGCGGATCAGCTCGCGGGGCATTTCCGGGCCGATGCTGATCAGGCGCAATTGGCCGATCTTCTCATCCAGGGTCATTTGCTTGAGCAGGTCGCTGACAAAGGCGTCCTTGTCGTTAAGCGCAGCAGGCTTTGTTTCTGCCCAGACGGGGTGGGTGGCCAGCGTTGCAACAAGGCCGAGCAAACACAGCTTTTTCATGAATATCCTTTTTCGGCTACTGCGCAGCATTCAAAGCGATGCTGTCGGCCAAAATGTGGGGAACGTCTATTGTTGTTCGGGTGTTGTTCAGATAAATGCAGCACACTCTGAACTCTTTTTCGCGCTGGGCATCTTTGTAGCTGATTGGCTCGAAGCATTCCAGTGGTGGCGGATTATGCCCCAAGCGCGTGGTTTATAGGGTTAGTCGTCACATTCCATCAGATCGGGCAGGAGAAACACCATGCAAGCAGCACAACATTACCGCTGGGGCTTCAAGGCTGCGGCGCTGTTACTGATCAGCAGCGTGCTGAGCGGTTGCGGCATCAACAACATCCCCACGCTGGACGAACAGGCCAAGGCCGCCTGGGGCCAGGTGCAGAACCAGTACCAGCGCCGTGCCGACCTGATCCCCAACCTGGTGGAAACGGTGAAGGCGTATGCCGCCCACGAACAGGAAACCCTCACCGCGGTGATTGAAGCGCGGGCCAAGGCCACCTCGATCCAGGTGGATGCCAGCACCCTGGACAACCCCGAGAAACTCAAGCAGTTCCAGCAAGCCCAGGATGGCCTGAGCGGCGCACTCAGCCGTTTGATGGTGGTGTCCGAGCGTTACCCGGACCTGAAGGCCAACCAGAACTTCCTGGCCTTGCAATCCCAGCTTGAAGGTACGGAGAACCGTATCGCCGTGGCCCGTCGGGATTTCATCCAGACCGTGCAAGCGTACAACACCGAGATCCGCACTTTCCCAGGCCGTCTGTGGCACAGCGTGATGTACAGCGACTTGCCGATCCGCGCCACGTTTGAAGCCACCAGCGCCGATGCCGATAAAGCGCCGCAAGTGAAGTTCAAATAAGGCTGCACTGAGGTGTCGATGCGTTTATTACGGATAGGCCTGGCGCTGTGGCTGTTGGCCTGCTTGGGCGTTGCCCAGGCGGCGCTGACCTTCCCGGCGCTGACCGGGCGGGTGGTAGACAGCGCGCAGATGATCGACCCAGCGGTGCGCGAGCAACTGACCCAGCAATTGCAGGCGCTGGAGCAAACCTCGGGCGACCAGTTGGTGGTGGTCACCGTGCCTGACCTGCAAGGCGTGCCCATTGAGGACTACGGTTATCAGTTGGGCCGCCAGTGGGGCATTGGCCAGAAGGGCAAGGACAACGGCGCGCTGTTGATCGTCTCCCGTGATGACCGCCAGTTGCGCATCGAAGTCGGCTATGGCCTGGAAGGCGTGCTGACCGATGCGCAATCCTGGGTGATCATCAACCAGGTGATCCTGCCCAAGTTCAAGGCCGGCAATTTCAGTCAGGGCATCAGCGATGGCGTGGCTGCGATGATTCAGGTGGTGGGCGGGGAGCCGTTGGCGGTGCCGGCCCATGTGGCGGATGCGAACTTCGCCATGGATAATCCCGGCTTTTCCATCGGCCTGTTTATTCTGCTGATCGGCGTGTTGTGGTTGTGCAATCGCATGGGCTTGCCG
>NZ_WKCD01000153.1:0-12829 GCF_021606625.1 Pseudomonas sp. PA-4-8C | reverse complement strand
CCACGGCGGTGCCGGTGTGGCTGTGGGGCACGGTGGCTTGGCCGGGGGCGTAGTCCACGGTGAGCATGATGGTTTTCTTGCCCGGCACGTTGGTCAAGGCGTGCTCTTGCAGCACCTTGAGCGTCTCCTGGTTGTAGACCGGGTCGTGGGCAAATGCACTGAGGGAGGCGAGCATCAGTGTGGCAGCGAATAAGCGTTTCATGAGGAGGGTTCCATCGGGTTCAAGACCGCTTCACCCTACGCCGCAGAGGGCCTGCCACCAATGACCAATGCGCCGGAAAACCGCCTAGCCAATCTGCAAGAGAATATCGCGGACCTTGTCCAGCGCCGGGTCAATGTCCAGGGTCTCGATGGCACCGAACCCCAGAATCAGCCCCGAGCGCACCGGCAGGTCGTGAAAGAACACGTCCAGGGGATACAACCCCACCTCGACCTCACGCGCCCGTTCCATCAGTAAGGGAATATTCACCGGCACCTTGCACAGGGCCGCCAGGTGAAAGCCGGCCACCGTAGGCACGGCCTCGAACCACGGTGACAGATCGCCCGCCAGACGCTGCAATATGCGTTCGCGACGCCCCGCATAGAGGCTGTGACAGCGACGAATATGCTTGAGCAGGTAGCCTTCGCTGATGAACTTGGCCAGTGCCCACTGCGGCAAGGTAGCGCTGTGCTGGTCGGTCAGTTTCTTGGCCTTGAGCACTGCGCCGTAGATGGCCGGCGGCAGCACCGCATAGCCCAGGCGTAACTCCGGCGACAGGGTTTTGGAGAAGGTGCCGACGTAGGTGACCACGCCTCGGGTATCCATGCTTTGCAGGGAGTCAGTGGGGCGGCCTTCGTAGCGGAATTCGCTGTCGTAATCGTCTTCAATGATGATCGCGCCGAGCGCAATGGCGCGGTCCAGCAGGGCCTCGCGCCGCGCCTGGCTCATGGGCATGCCAAGGGGGAATTGGTGGGACGGCGTCACATAGATCAAGCGGGTGCCATCCGGGATCTGGTCGACCTGCAGGCCCTCTTTGTCGACGGCCACACTGGCAACATTGGCGCCCATCGCGACGAACAATTGGCGTGCGGGGCTGTAGCCAGGGTCTTCCATCGCGACCAGGCTGCCGGGCTCAAGCACCACGCGGGCAATCAGGTCCAGCGCCTGCTGTGCCCCGTTGGTGACCACGATATCGCGGGCCCCGCATTTGACCCCGCGAGAAAACGCGATATGCCCGGCGATGGCTTCGCGCAGGGCGGGCACGCCTTCTGGCTGGCTGTAAAAACCACTGTTCTGGGCGATACGACGCAACGCATCCTGGGTACAACGCCGCCATTCGTCCTGGGGGAAGTGGTGGCGTGTCGTCGCACCGCCGATAAATTCGTAGCGCAGGATATCGTCACGGGCGGGGTGGCCCATGGGCGAGGGCAGTGCGGCCCATTTGCCCAGGTTGGCGGCGCACGCCAGGTCGGTGGCGGTTTGCACGCGGTCGGGTTGCGGCGCCCACGCATTGACGAAAGTGCCGCGGCCGATCTTGCCAACCAGCAGGCCCTCATAGGTCAAGGTGGCGTAGGTATCCGACACCGTCTTGCGCGAGATGCCCAGTTGTTCGGCGAGCAGTCGGCTGGGGGGCAGCTGTGCGCCTGCCGACAGCCGCCCGGTGGCGATGGCTTCGCGCAACTGCTGGTAGAGCTGTTCGGCCAGGTCCTTGCGGCCATTGATGACTACGTGCAGTTCCATGTTTGCTCCCAAGGTTTGGCTCGGCGCCAAGGTTACTCGCTCGTAATGCGGGCTCAAAAGGGTCTCTGTGTAAATCGTCCGCACGCATAGACATCTACAGCTGCAAAGAGCGCGTTGGCCGCGATCATGTCCCTGTTGCAGGCTCTGGATGCCTGCAGCCAGCGTTATTCAATGGTATGGCATAGGGAATAAGACTCATGGCGACAAGCGAACCACCTGCAAAGAAAAGGTATCCGACTTTGCTCGCGCTCGATCAGCGCTTGGGCCCGCTGATTGTTGGAGAGCTGACTCTTCAGCGCGCGGACCTGGCCGCCATGGGCGCGAGCATGTCGGGCAAGCCCCTGAGAGCCAGACACTTGGACGTGCGCGAGGCCGATCAGACGCTGCTTGATTCGATCCGTTTCTCGGTGCCTGAGCTGCAGCGCTATTTAAGCACCGCAGATTCGGTCAGCGGCAGCAGCGCTGCTCTATTATTCGAGTTCGCGGCATTGCGCTCGGTACAGGCCCCGCCATTGCTGCTGCCTGAGGCGGGTGGCGAGCATTCGGGGGCAATGGACAAGCTCGACAGCCTGCTGTGCAAGGTGCAAAAAACCAACCTCAACCAAGTGTCGCAGTTGGAAGGGATGCCTCAATGGGTAGAGCCGAAGAAAAGCCGAAGCCTGGCGTTGATAGGCGCCGGGCTTGGGGTTTACGGGTATTACAGTGCAATCAGCGCATTGACCGATGCGATCAAGACTGGCGACATCGACGAGACGGTAGTCACCGGTGCTGAGCTGTTCGCCAATCTGACGGGGGAGGCACTGGAGCTGGCGCTTGAGCGGTTCGGCAAGCGGATGCTGGAAAACGGTCGGAAGGTGTTCGCGGGCTTTAACGCCAGTACGTTGGGCAAGATCATGCAGCGGGGCGCGAGCCTGTTTGCCTTGGTACTGACCCTGTCTTTTGACATCATCAGTGCCCAGAAATCGCTTTCCTAAGCGGCGAAAAGTACCGGCAAAGAAGCACTGGACCATTACGTGAGCGCCGGCTTCACTATCCTGGGGGCAAGCATCAGCGTGATCCTCAGTGTTGCAGCAGCGGCCGGTTTCAGCGTTGCCGGCCCGCTGGGTATCGCTGCAGCTGTGGTGTTGATGCTGGGGATGCAGCTCTATTCTGCGGTTCGTCAGGTGGATGAAATTGATGATTACATCGAGCTGAGTATCGTTGAGCGCCTGCAGGCCGGGTGGTTGGCGTTTCAAGGCCGGGAGCCGCAGCGAGACGTGCGTGACCGGTACGTTCTGGCAAAAATGCAAAAGCAGCATGCGCAGCAACTGACAAGCCAGGCCGAAGCCTGGCTGATGGGTGCGCTCAAGGGCACCGTGCAGGCGGTGGTAAATGGCCGGTTTGAGGTACGCCTGAATCCGGTACGCCATTGGAAGCGTCGATGGAATGAAGCCGAGGGCGAGGATGCCTACATCGACACCAATGAACCAACGGTCGTTGACCTGGATGACGATGTGGATGCTTCAAACACCCCGGTTGACCAGATTCCAGGCGTGGTGTCTGGCAGTCAATGGGTGAATGCTGCTGTGCTCTGGCGACTGGGGGCGGTAACGACAAGGTCAAAGGCTTGAGCGACAACCCGAATATTTTTCAGTTCGGCGCAGGCCACAAGCAACTCACCGGCGGCGCGAAAGCTGATGTGTTCACGTATGAGATACCGGCGGGCACACTGGATGCAGCGCTCGCGAATGGCCCGGTCAGTGAACTGTATGGCGGGGCCGGCAGCGATACGCTCAATTTGTCCAACTCGGCAACCTATCAGGAAGGGGCGCAGGGTTATGCCATTGATCTGCAGGCAGGCACTGTTGCTCGGCGCAAAGACCTCGGCACCCCGACGCCTCATCACTCGATTAGCCTGGATTCGATTGAAAACGTCTCGACTCCGGCTGGCGTTGCCAACCATGTCAAAGGTTCGGCCCAGGCCAATACGGTGATCGCCGAGGGTGATAATGATCGTGTCGAGGCAGGAGATGGTAATGATACGGTGGTAGTGCTGGGCGCCAACGCGTGGGTCGATGGGGGCGCGGGCAAGGATCGCTACGTCATTGCCAGCAACCGCGGCACCGTGACCCTTAAGGATCAGGACTGGGCGGAAGGTGCTGTGATTGAAATGCGCTGGCCATTGGCTGCGATCGCCAGTTGGCGTATCCAAGAGTGCGCGCTGGTTATTGTAGTCTGGCGCGGCGAGGACGGCGAACTGCCACAGCACGTGATCAGGCTTGAGCAGCTGTATACGCGCAGCGACAGCCAGCGGCGGTTGAACACGCACAACCTGCTGTTTGTCACGCAAGACGGCTACATGCTTGAGCCGATCCTCACACCTGTATTGGCTGGCGAGGAAGATGTCAGCGTCGCGGTTGCCGTGCGAGGAGGTGGCCAGGATCTCACTATTGACAAGGTGCTGAGCGCCGGAGAGTTCGTGGTGCCCTATGGGCGTTCGAGCCGCTGTTTCATTGAGCGTGGGCCGAGCAGGAAGGAGGTGGCTGTTCGCCTCAAAGGCGACACCACGGCTTGCATGTTGTACGTGGATTACTCGTCGCGCGAGCTGCTGCAAGCCTTGGCCGAATACCGTGTGACCTTGCGCCGGGTTGGTCATTTCGATTCGCTGACCTACAGCGATGTGAGGTTGACCCTCACATTCACCGATGGCGGGCAATTGGTTCTCGCCAACTACGCCAGCGATCGATCTTCGACGCGCACCAACGTGACGTCCAACATCATTGCGGTCAGCTTGAAGCTTGATTGTCGATTCGAACTGGTCATGAACGATGGCGTCTCCTATCGGGTTCAGGCTGCTCAGCAAACTTACGCCCAAGACCGTGCTTCGCCTGGTTTCAATACCTTCGACGGCCGTTCGGCTCTGGTCAAGCGTGTAGGCACCCATCCGTTTTTTCGGCCGCACAGCGCCAAAGGTGTCTGGTTGCAGTCGGTGCCTCAGAAAATCGTGATCCCGGCACCGCCGCATTACCAGAAGTCGTACGCGTTGCTGGGGCGGGCCTCCACTTATGAAGTGGTGCCCAGCACCGGTTCAACAATTTGCCTGTCCACGCCGGGCGCACTGGCGAAACAGTCGAATGCATCGTTTTGGCGAATCAACACTGCAAGCCTTGGCGAACTGATCGAGCAACGGCATATCGTACTGACCAACGACACATTGAAGGTCGGCAGTGTGACTGTGCGCCTGCCACCGATGACAGACCCTTCGGTGCCGCTGGAACAGGTCAGCGTGCACACCCAACAGGGCGAGCAGTACGACATCCGACAGGACCTGGGCGCTGTTTATCTGGCGCAACTGGACGCTGCGCCATACGCAACCGTAGACGCAGTGTTCGGCGCGCTGCGCCGCTCTCGCCAGTGGGCGACGTTGATGGTGCGCCAGCTGCGTGTGATCGGCCTGGCCCTGAAGGACGGTACGGTATCGGGCATTCATTACGACGCAGGTCGCGACTGTTGGGGAGCGGACCTGGAACCCCAGCGTAACGTTACGTCGTCGGACCTGCGGTTCACGCGGGTTGCGTGAGCATCAATTCAAAAGGACTTTTTCATGCAACAGAATACTAACTCGCCCCGAACTGCCTCAGGTTCTTCCTCGCGTGTGGGCTCGGGTGCCGACACCTTTATGGTCAGGGATTACGGCGCGCCGAGTCGCAGTGCCGCAGCGGTTAATCAAGGCACGCTACGTGCGCAATTCGCCGATGCCGATAGGTACGGGATACCGCAAATAAGTGCTTTGGATGTGCCAGGGCCTACGCCGCCGCAGGCTGTGCTGGTGACCGGCGATACGCTTGGCGCCGCGGATGCCGAGGGCGTTCGTCATGCGGGTGGTCGCAGTTATGTCGACCTGACCACCGGAGAAACAGTGCAAGTGGTCTACGACCCGGCAAGTGGGGGTTATCACCCACGTTTGCCTTATCAGTTGGCGGCCAGCTCTGCTGTTGTGCAGCGGATGGCTGGAGCTTGCACTTGGACAAGTTCGACGCCTGCAACACATTCCCGCGCCATGTCGATGCCCAGTCCCACGCCTGCAAGCGTGCGCCTGGACCCACAGTGGGATTTGCACAGCTATGACGCCAGTGGTGCGGGCGCAACGCAAGGGGCTGTCATCCCGGGAAAAAAGAACTATCTCATTGGCGGGCAGACCTACTACGGCGATACGCAATTTTCGTTGGACTACTATCGGGTGGGCATGAGCAAACTCCACCGGTTTAATGACCGTGGCAAGTGGGTGGTGAGTGGCGCCATTGCCGAAGACGGCATGGTTCAGATCCACGGCGACCCGGCTGCCACCTATCTGTATATAGGCAATGTACTGGCTCGCATCCAGGTCGATAGCGCCAGAAATAAGTATCAACTAGTCGCTGCCGCACAAAGCGGCCTGCCCGGTATTTTTCTGGATACCGGTGGCAGCCGGGCGTCGTGGGTACCCGAAATGCGCCTGGACAGTATTGGCGACATCATCAGCGCTGCGCGCAAGCGCCTGGGTTACAGCGCTGTTACCAGTGACATGAGCCAGGGCTTGATGTCGACCATGGACAAGCAGACGTACTGCTACATGCGCCAGTATGCGCGGCAGATGATTGCATTCGACAACGCCCATATTCGCAACGCGCCGGTGCAGTATCGAGATCGCTTGATCGATGCGCACATCTGGCGCCATGGTTATCCCTATGACCGTCTGCTGCTCGGGATGCGCGCCAGGGCCGAGCGCACAGCATTACCGCTGGGCATCGTGCAGTTCGATCCCTTTCAGGGCATGGCCACCGTTGCCCCACGACGAGAGGGAGGGATCAATGTGGGCGCCGTTCTCCAGAACGACCAGCTTTACTATCCCCAACGGCAGAGGACCCCAGATGAGCAACAGCTGCTTGATCAATGGAAGGCCCTGAATACCACCGATGAAAATATATTGCGGGGGCAGGCCAACGAAAAAATGTACCAAGCGCTGCTTGAAAACGATGGCTATCGAATCATTCCTGGTGGAACTTATGGCGGTGGTCAGAATGGTTTTGATCTGGTGTTCAAAGGGCCAGCGGATGATGTTTATGTGCTTGAGGTCAAGCATGCCAAAAGCGGCAGCACCAGCATGGCCAAGGTCAATCCTGATTACCAGATGGAAGATGGTTGGGTTGCAAGGGTTTTAAGCAGGCTGGATGCAAATGATCCAGGCGCCGGACAGGTGGTCGAGGAGGCGCTGAGGAGTCAACGGCTGTTCAAAGTGATTGGTGCAACCTTGCCAGACGGCAAGCTGGTGTTGTTCAAGATCGATATGGGCGCTGTGCGTGCCTGATGGCAAACGGGCCAGCCCGTCTGCCACCGGCGACGCCTGTGGCTTCAGGACAAGAAACCACCGTCCACATTCAGCGAAACGCCGGTGGTGTAGCTTGACGCGTCACTGGCCAGGTACAGCACCGCACCGGCCATTTCGCTGGGGTCGGCGACGCGCTTGAGCGGGATTTGCGCCAAGGCCATTTTCAGGATCGAGTCGTTCTTGACCAGCGCCGAGGCGAACTTGGTATCGGTCAGGCCCGGCAGCAGGGCATTGCAACGGATGCCAAAGGCGGCACATTCCTTGGCAAATACTTTGGTCATGTTGATCACGGCGGCCTTGGTCACCGAGTAGATGCCCTGGAACACGCCCGGCGAGATGCCGTTGATCGAGGCCACGTTGATGATGCTGCCGCCGCCGTTCTCGCGCATCAGCTTGCCGGCTTCCACCGACATGAAGAAGTAGCCACGGATATTCACATCAACGGTCTTCTGGAATGCGCCCAGGTCGGTGTCCAGTACGTTGCAGAACTGCGGGTTGGTGGCGGCGTTGTTGACCAGGATATCCAGGCGGCCGAACTGTTCGCGGATGCCGGCGAACACCTGGGTGATCTGCTCCATTTCACCAATATGGCAGGCAATGGCCGTGGCTTTGCCGCCGTCGGCGATGATCGCATCAGCCACGTGCTGGCAGCCCTCCAGCTTACGGCTGGAGACAATCACATGGGCACCTTGCTGGGCCAGTAACTTGGCGATGGCCTCACCGATGCCACGGCTGGCGCCGGAAACAAACGCAATCTTGCCGTCGAGGTCGAACAGGTTGGTCTTGGACATGAGGGTTCCTTGTAGTTGCACTCAGAGCGCTGATTTGCCGATGACATTCAGGCTCATCTGCTCCAGCAGTTTGTTCATGTGGATGAACTGCGCGAAGCGTTTGTCCTGGGTCTGGCCATGGAAGAAGCGGTAGTAAATCTGCTGCACAATCCCGGCCAGGCGGAACAGGCCGTAGGTGTAATAGAAATCGAAATTGTCGATCTGGATGCCGGAGCGCTCGGCGTAGTAGTCGACAAACTGGCGGCGGGTGAGCATGCCGGGGGCGTTGCTCGGCTGGCGGCGCATCAGTTGCACTGGGGCCGGGTCCGCGGCCTCGATCCAGTAGGCGAGGGTGTTGCCCAGGTCCATCAGCGGGTCGCCCAGGGTGGTGAGTTCCCAGTCCAGCACGCCGATGATCTGCATCGGGTTGTGCGGGTCGAGGATCACGTTGTCGAAGCGGTAATCGTTGTGCACGATGCTGGAGGTGGGATGATCGGCTGGCATCTTGTCGTTGAGCCAGGCGCGTACCGCCTCCCACTTTGGTGCATCGGGCGTCAGGGCTTTTTCATAGCGCTCGCTCCAGCCGCGAATCTGCCGCGCCACGTAGCCTTCGGGCTTGCCCAGGTCGGCCAGGCCGCAGGCGGTGTAGTCGACCTGGTGCAGTTCGACGAATTTGTCGATAAAGCTTTTGCACAAGGCTTCGGTGCGGGTGGCGTCCAGGCCCAGTTCAGCCGGCAGGTCGGACCGCAGGATGATGCCGTTGACGCGCTCCATCACATAGAACTCGGCACCAATCACCGATTCATCGGTGCAGTGCACATAGGCTTTGGGGCAGTACGGGAAGCCATCTTTAAGCTGGTTGAGAATGCGGTATTCGCGGCCCATGTCGTGGGCAGACTTGGCCTTGTGGCCAAACGGTGGGCGACGCAGCACAAATTCCTGGCCGGGGTATTCCAGCAGGTAGGTCAGGTTCGACGCACCGCCCGGAAACTGGCTGATGGTGGGCGTGCCATCCAAGCCCGGGATATGGGCCTTGAGGTAGGGATCGATCAGGCTGGCATCAAGTTCTTCGCCTGGGCGAATCTGGGTCGATTGGTCGTTCAGCGCCATGCTTATCCCTTCTGCTTATTCTAAAGGCCTTGGACTATTTCCTAATCTAATGCGCACACCCGCCCAGCGACAAGGTCGGGGCGGCTTAATAGGTTAGCGTGTTGAAGCGTGATCAGCGTGCCTGATCGGTCATTTTGCCGGCGCTGGCAAGGCTACCGGTGTAAGCACGGGGCGGCCGGCAAAGTATTCCACCAGGTTGTCAGCGACGCGCTGCACCGTGTCATGGACCGCTTCCGGGGACAGCCCGGCCACGTGGGACGTCAGCACGGTATTGCTCAGGCGCTTGAGGGCATCGGGCACTGCGGGTTCATCGTCAAATACGTCCAGCGCGGCGCCGCCGATGCGTCGCTGTTCCAGCGCGGCGACCAGGTCGGCGGTCACCACCACGCTGCCGCGGCCAATATTGATCAGAAAACCGTGCGGCCCCAGGGCGTCCAGAGCGTGGCGGTCGATCAGGTGGCGAGTGCTGGCACCGCCGGGCGTGGCCAGCACCAGGAAGTCCGAGGTGCGCGCCAGCTCCACGGCCGTCGCACAGTAGGTGTAATCCACGTCATCGCGGGGTTGGCGGTTGTGATAACTCACCTCCATGCCGAACCCCAGGGCGGCGCGCCGCGCAATCTCCATGCCCACCGCGCCCAGCCCGACAATCCCCAGGTGTTTACCGCTGATGGAAGGGCGCATCACCTTCGGCCATTCGCCGCGCCGTACCGCCGCATCTGTCTGGGGAATGCCACGCACCAGTGATAGCAACAACGCCATGGCGTGATCAGCCACTGAAGGGGCGTTTACGCCAGCGCCGTTGGTGACCACAATCCCACGGTTGCTCGCCGCCTGCAGGTCTACATGCTCGTAGCCGGCACCGATCACGCAAATGATCTCCAGCAGGGGCAGTGCGGCGATTTCCTCGGCGTAAAGCCCCAGCGGGCCACGGGTCAGCACAGCCTGGATCTGCCCACCATGGGCCTTGATCGCCTGCGCGCGTTCAGCGGGCGTCGGCGCCAGGATCACATGAAAGTCACTGCTTTCGATGATTTGCAGGTATTCGTTGATGGTTTCAACCAGGACCAGAACAGTGGTGGGCATCGCAAGGCTCTTCCTGAAGGATTTGAGAGCATGAGTATGCACCGAACCTACCCGTTATTGCGCTGACCTCCCGCAAGAATGCTGGATGAGTCAAACACTGGCTATTGCGCAGAACGCCATACGCGGCGAGCTGCGCAATCCAAGCGTGGGAAGCTCGGTGGCTTAGCTGAGGGCACCCATTATTCAGCCGTCCCCGCCTGCCGTGCCTGGGCTTGCTCTCTCTGGGCTATCGGCATGAAATCGTATGTGGGGAAGAACTCTGTCTTGTATGCACCCCACGCCGTGTTCTCGATGGCGAGGTTGACCGCCGCCAGACGCGACGCCGGCAGGCGCAACACGATGACTTGCCCGATGCCCATGGTGATATTCCAGCTGACGACTTCTACACCTGCGGGCGGGAATACCTTGTGAAATTCCTGCTTGGCCAGTTGGGCTTTTAATTCACCCAGCGGTCGGGATTGATCGTGTTTAAGAAAGACGGTCAACATCACTGCGTTATCGGAGGTGGCGGCGACATTTTTTGCTGTCGGGGCCGCATTAGCACGTACCTCGGATGCAGTGGGTAACAGCGTGGCCGCCAACAGTGCGGGTATTAACATTGACTTCAGGTGCGTGTGTATATTCATATTGAAGTGCCTCGTTTGTTATTGATTTTTATGGTTGGCGATAAGTGAATTGATTAGTTTGACATCTGAGTCTTTATCGGCCCGCTGTAAGGCGCGTGCACCACGTAGATTCGAACGGGCGGGTTAGTTGCTACCATGTCGCGCGGGACTTCGCGAGAATAAGTAAATTCGGTGTTATCCAGTTTTTCCAACCTTCTGACGATGGTGCGGTGAGGGCCCAGGTCGGGTACCAGGATGTGGGTCTGTTTGTCGCCAGTGACCATAAAATAGCCGCCCCCACCGTCAGGGTGTTTCGAGCGCCCCGTATCGGTATAGAAGAACTCATAACGATTGCGTTGTGGCTCCCACATGGAAATGCCAACCACGCCGGGGTACTTGGCTTTGACGTCGTTTTGTGGTTCGCCCTCTATATAAACCTTAGTCGTCAGCCATTGAGGCGAAGAGGCCAAGGCACGAATGTCCACCTCGGGCTCAACAGGTGTCGCGTGACTTGACTGGGCGCCTAATAACCCCGCAAAAAATAAGCCGGCAAAAGTAGCGGTGAGTTTTCGCATCATCAAACTCCTTAAACGTGGATTCAGTGGTGTTGTCGTATTTTTGATCGGTGCGCGAAGATATTAGTGTGTGAATTTGTGCAGGCTCAATACCTGTGTATGGTTCTGAAACAGTTGAGGTGTTGTAGGGTTAAGAATATGACTTTTAAGCGGGCAAGTTCTGAACTTATTGTCGGAATCTTCTTGTAAGTTTGACGTGTTAGAGGAAAAAGCAGGGCTGTTCGTACGGCACCTCGGTCATCCAGATCCTTTACGAATAGCCGCCCTTGAACAGATGCACCGCCTAACCATTCCTCAGCTAAGTCTTTGCTTCTCCAAGAGAATCCCGGACAATCCGGCCCTTGTTATGGTCAGGGCGCTGCCTGTCAGGTTTTTCTGACTCGTCCTGGCCGTGTGAATGCGGAGATCCGACCGGATGAATGATCAGGCCAATAGCGTCGACGAACGCTATGCAACGACACCTGCAACGCTCACAAGCTGGAGCCGCCAGGACACTACCTGGATGCTCGGGCTATTCGGTACCGCCATTGGCGCCGGTACTTTGTTCTTGCCTATCAACGCGGGCCTGGGGGGCTTCTGGCCGCTGGTGATCCTGGCGTTGCTGGCCTTCCCGATGACGTTCTTTGCCCACCGTGGGCTGACCCGTTTCGTGCTGTCCGGCCGTGAAGGTTCCGACATCACCGACGTGGTTGAAGAGCATTTCGGTATCAAGGCCGGTGCGCTGATCACCTTGCTGTACTTCTTTGCGATCTTCCCGATCCTGCTGATCTACAGCGTGGCGCTGACCAATACCGTCAGCAGCTTCATGGAGCACCAGCTGCATATCCTGCCGCCGCCCCGGGCCATCCTGGCGTTTGTGTTGATCCTGGGTTTGCTGGCCGTGGTGCGTTGCGGCGAGCAAGTGATCGTCAAGGCCATGAGCTTGATGGTGTACCCGTTTATTGTGGCCTTGCTGTTCCTGGCCGTGTACCTGGTGCCGCACTGGAATGGTGGCATTCTCAGCACCGCCAGTGAGGTGCCGGCACCGTCGGCGCTGCTCAATACGCTATGGCTGGCGATTCCGGTGATGGTGTTCTCGTTCAACCACTCGCCGATCATCTCGGCCTTCGCGGTGGACCAGAAGCGCCAGTACGGCGCACACGCCGAGGAGCGCAGTTCGCAGATCCTCTCCCGCGCGCACCTGCTGATGGTGGCGATGGTGCTGTTCTTTGTGTTCAGTTGCGTGCTGACCCTGTCGCCCGCACAGTTGGCGGAAGCGAAAGCGCAGAACCTGTCGATCCTGTCGTACCTGGCCAACCACTTCGATAACCCGACGATTGCCTTTGCCGCACCGTTGATTGCGTTCGTGGCGATTGCCAAGTCGTTCCTGGGCCACTACATCGGCGCCAGCGAGGGCCTCAAGGGCCTGGTGGTCAAGACTGGCCGCCGCCCGGCACCCAAGACCCTGGACCGCATGACCGCAGCCTTCATGTTGGTGGTGTGCTGGATCGTCGCCACGCTCAACCCGAGTATCCTTGGCATGATCGAGACCCTGGGTGGGCCGGTGATCGCGTCGATTCTGTTCCTGATGCCGATGTACGCCATCCGCAAGGTGCCGGCCATGGCCAAGTACCGTGGGC
>NZ_WKCD01000152.1:0-12853 GCF_021606625.1 Pseudomonas sp. PA-4-8C | reverse complement strand
CGTTAGTGCAGTAGTAGTTGCGGTGACTGACACACCGCCTTCGCGGGCAAGCCCGCTCCCACAGGGGATCTGCGCAGGCCACATTTTGATGTCCATGACGTCGTTGAAAACAGCCTGGCGAAGCCAGCCGATTGACGCCAGAAATTGCGTGATGGCCAATGGATTAATTAATCACCTGTCCTGTATTCATACTCGCTACAATCGCCCGATTTGCCACCCGGCACGGGCTTTGCGCCGGTCGCCTGCGAGACGTCCCATGCTGATCGGTAGCTATTCAACCTCCCTTGTCGTGATTTCCCTGTGCGTGGCCATCCTGGCGTCCTACACCGCCTTGGACCTTGCCGGGCGTATCGCAACCGCCAAGGGGCGGGCTGTTTACCTATGGATTACTGGCGGCGCAGTGGCGATGGGCATCGGCATCTGGTCCATGCACTTTATCGGGATGCTGGCCCTGCGCCTGCCGTTTGCCCTGGGCTTTGACGTAGCCATTACCCTGTTTTCGCTGTTGATCGCCGTGCTATCCAGCGGGTTTGCGTTATGGCTGGTCAGCCAGCCACGCTTACCGGCCTGGCAACTGGCATTTGGCGCGCTGGTGATGGGCGCCGGTATCGCCAGCATGCACTACACCGGCATGGCCGCGATGCGCATGACACCCGGCATTGATTACGACCCGACCTTGTTCGGCGCTTCGTTGGTGATCGCGGTGGTGGCGTCCGGCGCCGCCCTGTGGATTGCCTTCAACCTACGGGGCAACACACCTTTTGTACGGCTGGCACGGGGTGGCGCCGCCGTGGTGATGGGCGTGGCTATCGTGGGGATGCACTACACCGGGATGGCTGCGGCGCGCTTTGCCGATGGCAGCTTCTGCGGCGCCGCCTTGACCGGCTTGAGCGGCAAGGGCCTGGATAACCTGGTCTTGGTCACTTCGCTGGCGGTGCTGGTCATTGCGCTCTTGACCTCGGGGCTGGATGCGCGCCTGGAAGCGCGCACCGCCGTACTCGCCGATTCCCTGACCCTGGCCAATCAGGAACTCACCCACCTGGCCCTGCATGACATGCTCACCGGCCTGCCCAATCGCACGTTGTTGGCTGATCGCATTCAACAAGGCATCCAGGCGGTGAACGAGCGGGGCGGTTGCTTTGCCTTGATGTTTATCGACCTGGATGGTTTCAAGCCGGTCAACGATGCCTTTGGCCATCACCTGGGCGACCAGTTGCTGCGCGAGGTCGGCTTGCGCTTGCGCGAGGATTTGCGCAGCCAGGACACCCTGGCCCGCATCGGCGGTGATGAGTTTGTGTTGCTGGTGCAGCTCACCCAGCCCGACGATGCCATGGGCTTGGCCGAGCGCCAGGTGAGCCTGATCAATCGCACCTTCACGGTGGCCGAACATGAGTTGCAGATTTCGGCGAGCATCGGTATCGCCATGTTCCCGGGCAACGGTAATAACCCCCAGGAACTGCTGATGAACGCCGACGCGGCGATGTATCACGCCAAGGGCATGGGCAAGAACGGCTACAGCTTCTTCGATGTGTCGATGAACACCAATGCGCGCAAACAACTGCAATTGCTGCAGGATCTGCGCAATGCCCTGGAGCAGGGGCAGTTTCGTTTGCATTACCAACCCAAGTTCGACGCCGTCAGTGGTCTTGCCGTAGGGGCCGAGGCGCTGTTGCGCTGGGAGCATCCGCAACAGGGCTTGCTGATGCCCGCTACGTTTATCGCACTGGCGGAGAAAACCGGGCTGATCATTCCCATCGGCGAGTGGGTACTCGATGAAGCCTGTCGCCAGATGCGCCTGTGGTACGCCCAGGGTTATGAGAGCTGGCGCATCGCCGTCAACCTGTCGGCGTTGCAGTTCTGCCACGCCGGCTTGGTCAATAGCGTAGCGGCCGCGCTGGAGCGTCATCAATTGCCGGCCAACAGCCTCACGCTGGAAATCACCGAGACCACCGCCATGAGCGATGCCGACGCGAGCATGACGGTATTGCAGCAGCTCTCGGATATGGGCGTGGACCTGTCCATCGATGACTTTGGCACCGGTTACTCCAGCCTGATGTACCTCAAGCGCCTGCCGGCCAACGAGTTGAAGATCGACCGTGGTTTTGTGCGTGATCTGGAACACGACAGCGACGACGCGGCCATCGTCTCGGCCATCGTGGCCCTGGGCCAGGCCCTGGGCCTGCGAATTGTCGCTGAAGGCGTGGAGACCGATATGCAGCAGGACTTCCTCACCCGCCTGGGATGTGACGCCTTGCAAGGTTTCTTGTTGGGGCACCCGTTGCCAGCCGACAGCTTCATGGCCAATATCCGGCGCACCGAAGAGCCGGTAGCGCCTGACAAAAGCATTAAGTGAAAGGTATTCTTGGATCCAACCTTAAACATCCGGTTGAATCAGGAGGCCGCAGCCATGGACAAAGTCGTCATCATCACGGGGGGCAGCCGTGGCATTGGCGCCCAGACAGCATTGCTCGCCGCTCGCCAGGGCTATCGCATCTGCATCAACTACCAGGCGGATGAAGGCGCGGCCCACCGTGTACTTGAACAGGTGCGTGCGTTGGGCGCCCAGGCGATTGCCGTGCGGGCCGATGTCAGCAATGAGGATGAAGTGATCGGCCTGTTCAATCGCGTTGATGCGGAATTGGGTCGGGTCACTGCGCTGGTCAACAACGCTGGCACCGTGGGGCACAAGTCACGGGTCGATGAGATGTCCGAGTTTCGTATCCTCAAAATCCTCAAGACCAATGTGCTGGGCCCGATCCTGTGTGCCAAGCACGCGGTGTTGCGCATGTCGCCCCGCCATGGCGGGCAGGGCGGCAGTATCGTCAACGTGTCGTCGGTGGCGGCGCGGCTGGGCTCGCCGGGTGAGTATGTTGACTACGCTGCCTCCAAGGGGGCGCTGGATACCTTCACTATCGGCCTATCGAAAGAGGTCGCAGGTGAGGGCATCCGTGTCAACGCGGTACGCCCTGGCTATATCTTTACCGATTTTCATGCTTTGAGCGGCGACCCGGACCGGGTCAGCAAGCTGGAGTCCGGAATCCCGATGGCGCGTGGCGGGCGCCCGGATGAAGTGGCGGAGGCGATTATCTGGTTACTGTCGGACAAGGCGTCGTATTCCACCGGAACGTTCATTGACCTGGGCGGTGGCCGTTAAGGCGCTGGCCGATCAGGTCCGCAGCGTGCGCAGCACCCCGTAGCCGTACCAGGAGAATTGCCGGAGCAGATCGGCTTCGGAGTGCTTCACCACGCGATAGCCACAGTTGGAAAAACCCTCGATATGGCCATTGCGGCTATCGCTGCCATTGAGGGTTCGATCATCGACGTTATCGAGAAAGCGCAGCACTTTATCCAGATCGTAGGCCGCATTGGCTCGAGCTTTGGGGTCTGGATTAGCGTTAGTCCAGTCGCCGACCTGTCGCTTGAGGTCATCGACGACCTGATAGAAATCGCAGCCTTTGAGGAAGTTTTTTGTCACGCTACTGTGCTCGATGATCGCCTCTGCCGAGCGATGATCACCGGCAGGGCGTCCGTTCGGGCCTGTCATCTGGCGCACCTGCTGTTGTTCCGCCCAGCGCATATAGTGGCGAGGGACGGGAAAAGGCCTCAGGTTGCGAGGCACACGTGTTGGCAGCGAGCAGTTTTTCCAGGTGATCACGCAGGTCTCGTTATTCGGTCTGTGGAGGCCTCTGAGTCGTTAAGACGCGACGGTAGGTTCCATTTAGAACGAGCGCACAATCCGCCCCAATGTCTCCATGGCCTTCTCCGAGGCTTCGTTCCACGGGCTGCCATAGTTCAAGCGTATGCAGTTTCTGAAGCGCTGGGTCGCGGAAAAGATCGGCCCCGGCGCAATGCTGATGCCCTGGGCCAGGGCCATCTGGAACAGTTTCAGCGAGTCGGTCTGCTCTGGCAATTCCAACCACAGAAAATAGCCTCCGGCAGGTTGGCTGACCCGCGTCTGTGCCGGGAAGTAGCGGGCGATGGCCGCCAGCATGGCGCTTTGCTGTTCTTCCAGGGCGTAGCGCAGTTTGCGCAGGTGCCGGTCATAGCCGCCGTGTTGCAGGTAATCGGCAATCGCCGCCTGGGCCGGCATCGATGGGCACAGTGAGGTCATCAGTTTCAACCGCTCGACCTTCTGCGCGAAGCGGCCGGCGGCGACCCAGCCCACGCGGTAACCCGGTGCCAGGCTCTTGGCAAAAGAGCCGCAGTGCATCACCAGCCCTTCGGTATCGAAGGCCTTGGCCGGCTTTGGGGCTTGTTGCCCGTAATACAGCTCGGCATATACATCATCTTCGATTAACGGCACTTGATGGCTGCGCAACAGCTCCACCAGCGCCTGTTTTTTCTCCTCAGGCAGCGTGGCGCCCATGGGGTTCTGGAAGCTGGTCATGGTCCAGCAAGCCTTGATCGGATAGCGCTCAAGGCTTTGGGCCAAGGCGTTCAGGTCGATACCGTCACGCGGATGCACCGGAATCTCCACGGCCTTGAGCTTCAAGCGTTCAAGCACTTGCAAGCAGGCGTAGAACGCCGGCGCTTCGATGGCGACCAGGTCGCCCGGTTCGGTCACGGCCTGCAGGCACAGGTTGAGCGCTTCGAGGGCGCCGTTGGTGATCAGCAGCTCCTCCATTGGCAGCATCAGGCCGCCGACCATATAGCGCAGGGCAATCTGCCGGCGCAGTTGCGGGTTGCCTGGCGACATGTCGGTGACCACCAGGCGTGGGTCCATTTCGCGGCTGGCACTGGCCAGGGAGCGAGCCAGGCGCGGCAGCGGGAACAGCATGGGGCTGGGGAAGGCCGAGCCGAAGGGCACGGTGTTGGGGTCTTTGATCGAGTCCAGTACCGAGAACACCAGCTCGCTCACGCCCACATCGGTGGACTCATGCACCTGCTCACTCACCACCGGTTCGGAAAACGGGCTGGGCGCATGGGTGTTGACGAAGTAGCCAGAACGCGGGCGGGCGCGAATCAGGCCACGACGCTCCAGCAAGTAATAGGCCTGGAACACGGTGGACGGGCTGACGCCGTAGGCTTGGCTGGCATAGCGCACCGATGGCACGCGCTGGCCGGGGCCGAGGACGCCGGAGCGGATCAGTTCTGCGATGTCGTCGGCGAATTTTTCGTAGCGTTTCATGGCGGCCTAATTTGCTTTTTGAATGTGTACGCAAGGCGAACTGTGGGAGCTGGCTTGCCTGCAAAGGCGGTGTGTCAGTCAGTGCATCTGTTACTGCACTACCGCTTTCGCAGGCAAGCCAGCTCCCACATTTGATCTTTATTGTTGATGAAATATCAGCGATTCAAGGGCGCAACGAAGCGGCTGTCGGCAGCGGTATAAATCCACGGCTCATCCACATCCGTCACTTTAAAACGGATAGTTTGGGAACTGCTGGCCGGTGTGTCCGCCAGCAACGCCACCGACACCGGCACATCGACAATTTCCCCGGGCGCCAGGCTGACCTGGGTCTTGCCTTGCAACTGGAAGCCTTCGGCATCTACCAGTTCCAGGCGGTAGTCCTGGCGCTGCTGGGTCTTGTTGATCACCTTGAGGCTGTAGATGTTCTCGATCAAGCCCTGGCTGTTTTCGCGGAACATACCACGGTCCTTGGTCACATCCAGCGACACCATCGGCCGTTCAATCAGCGCCACCACCAATGCCGCGATCATCACCACCAGCACGGCACTGTAGCCGATCAGGCGTGGCCGCAGCAGGTGAGTCTTGCCGCCCTGCAATTGATGCTCACTGGTGTAACTGACCAAACCACGGGCATAGCCCATTTTGTCCATGATCGAATTACAGGCGTCGATACAGGCTGCGCAGCCGATGCATTCCATTTGCAGGCCGTCGCGGATGTCGATGCCGGTGGGGCATACCTGCACGCACAGTTGGCAGTCGATGCAATCGCCCAGGCCAACCTCGGCTGGCTGCACGTCACGTTTACGCGGGCCACGCTGCTCGCCACGGGCGGCGTCGTAGGAAATGGTCAGGGTGTCTTTATCAAACATCACGCTCTGGAACCGTGCATAGGGGCACATGTGCATGCACACCGCTTCGCGTAGCCAGCCGGCATTGAGGTAGGTGGCACCCGTGAAAAACAACACCCAGAACAGGCTCACACCGCCCATCTGCCACGTCAGCAATTCAGCGGCCAAGGGGCGGATGGGGGTGAAATAGCCCACAAACGTCAGCCCGGTCAACACACTGATACCCAGCCACATCGTGTGTTTGGCCGAGCGGCGTGCCAGCTTGTTCAGGCTCCAGGGCGCGGTCTGCAGTTTGATGCGCTGGTTGCGTTCACCCTCGGTGACCTTTTCACACCACATGAACAGCCAGGTGAACGAGCTTTGCGGGCAGGTGTAGCCGCACCAGACGCGGCCGGCAAACACCGTGATTGCAAAGAGGCCGAAGGCGCAGATGATCAGCAGCGCCGAGAGCAGGATGAAGTCCTGAGGCCAGAACGTCGCACCAAAGATATGAAATTTGCTCTCGGCCAGGTCCCACAGTACGGCTTGGCGCCCACCCCAGTTCAGCCACACGGTGCCGAAAAAAGCCAGGAACAGCAGGCCGGCACCGCCCACACGCAAGGTGCGAAACAGCCCGGTAAAACTGCGGGTATGGATCAGGTTGTCGCTGGATTTGGCCTTCACCTTCTTTGGGTGAATGGGCTCAAAGGTTTCCACGGTTGGGATTCGTTCGCTCATGGTCGTTCGCTCATCAGCCTCCATCAGGCCGATGAACTATGGGCGACGGGCTGTTTGCATAACAGGCTCAGGTGGAATGATAAAAAGCGGATCAGATAGGTTTGGCGCGTTCGTGTGCGTCAATGTGCTGCACCCCCAGGGCCTAGGGGTGCAGGGAGTCAGTGGGTTCGATGATACAGATCAATTAAATTACCGAACCAGGTGCTGCCGCCTTCACATGGTTACGGCTGTCCGTGGCCCCTTCAACCGTAAGTTTGTCGGCCTCAGCTTCAGTGATGTATATCCGTTTGCCAGCCAAGTCCACACAGGACATGGCTTTGTCATTGTCGGTAAGGATGGTCACCCGGGTGGCTGGCAGGCTTTGTTCCTGGCCGTTGTCGTCGAGTGTGAAGTAGCACAGATGATTTTCGATGCGTACGGTCATGACAATCTCCGTTTTGTGGGCTATGCAGCTTTAGGCGGCCGCCATGCGGGCCGGTTCCAGGCAACTGACTGGCGGTCTGCGCTGTCCATCCTTTATCTATCCATAATAAAAAGGAGCGCATCCATGGACGCCTGGTGGCATCTGGTGTGGCAAACCCTGCAAGCCGAATTCGCGGACATCGGCGATGCCCGGCAACTCACCCAAGTGACCGTGCGCCTGCTGATCGCGGCGATCCTCGGCGGCATCCTGGGGTTTGAGCGTGAACACAAGGGCAAGGCGGCCGGGGTGCGTACTCATATGCTGGTGGCGCTGGGCGCCGCGCTGTTCGTGCTGGTGCCGCAGATGTCCGGCAACCAGGCAGATGCCATGAGCCGTGTGGTTCAAGGGGTGATTGCGGGCATTGGCTTTCTCGGTGCTGGCACCATCCTCAAGGGCAAGGAAGACGAGGAGGGCCAGCATGTGAAGGGCCTGACCACGGCGGCGGGGTTGTGGATGACCGCCGCGATTGGCGTGGCGGCGGGCATGGGCCGTGAATCGACAGCGGTACTCAGTACGCTGCTGGCGTTGGTGGTATTCAGTGTGATGCCCCGGGTCGTCAAGCTGCTGGACAAGGATGAGTGACAGGGTCAGGTGGTGAGGTTGCTGTACCTGACCTCACCGAAGACTTTCACCACGAAGGGCGGCTCTCCCGGGTTGCCGGAAATCATTACCACGCTCGTATTATTGGCCGGGTTGTAGTGAATCTGCACTTCGCCACTGGCGCCTGAGAAATTTTCTACCGATTTCAAAGGTTTGTTGCCGAGTTGCTTGCGAATGGCCGTTACATCGAGCTTGTCTCTGTTGTGGTCAAAATCCATCACCTCCTGAGGCGCATCGAAGTTCGAGTCGCGGATACTGTGGAAGGTGAAGGTCTGACCAATGTCAATCCTGGAATCGTTGCTGTTGCTGTTGCTGTTGCTGTTGCTGTTGCTGTTGCTGTTGTTGTCGGGTTTGAGGCTGTCTGCCTCAGCCGATGAATTGTCCGGTTGCGGGGTCGGCTCGCCGAGGTCCACTTCCTTGCCGATCTCGAAGAGGGCCGAGGCGAGTGGCGTACTCTGGCGCACTCGCTGTTGGGCATAGGATTCCTCAACGCGTAGCTCATCTAAGACTTGCATGGATTGGCTGAAACTCTCCTCGGGGTCAGAACTGGCGGTGCGGGCGCGGATCTCTTGAGGGCTCAAGCCCGGTCGCTCGATATGCGAGGATTGCTCATGAATCATCTGCAGGCTTGACTGACCTAGACGCTCCTTCACTTTGGTAATCAGTTTGCGCGCTTCGTCTGCATCCGGGCCATGCAGCATCGACTTGACATTTTCCTTGCTTAACAGGCTACCGATCTCGGCCAACTTCTGGGCGCTCTCCTGCGAGTTTGGCTCGCGCAGCATCTGGGTAATACTCTCCCGGCTGGCGAGCGCACGAAGTTGGGCGAGCCGGGGGGCGTCTGCACCGGGCGCCTGCGGCTCCACGTCTGTAGTCGGTGCAGTGGTGGGCGCAGTTGAGGCTTGCTCCTCGGGCGCATCGGTACCGGGCGCCTGCTGTTTTAGGCTTGTCGAGGGGCTAGGGTTGGGCGGGGTAGAAGCTTGCGGCGCCCTGGGGAGGTCCGATGGATGCGTGTCAGGCTCTTTCCTGCGCATGATTCCGCTGGGGCCGGCCGTTAATAAATCGTTCAGTTTCTGTCGATCATCGCTGACCGGACGTTGTTGTAGGCCATGCATATCGGGCGTTGGTGGCAGTAGCGAAATGGACATAGAAGGTACTCGCGTTACGGACGGTATAGTCTGCGGCCAGCAAAAAGGCGGGGCAGCGCACGAGTAATGAATCTATCTTGGCCTTCGAGGGGGTGATCTCGGTGATGTCTGTAAAGCGAGTGCGAAAAATCAGCATCGCTTGCCCGCGATATTTGGTTCGCAAGCAAGCGTTTGCGGGCCTGTAAATCAGACGATAACGGGCGGCATCGTTGCGGGGGGTTCCTGCACGGGCGGTGGCTCGTTTTCAGGGGGCTCTTGTTCAGGAACGGGTCGGGGTTCTGTGGGCGGCAGCGGGGGCTCGTCGATATTTGGATCTTCGGGTTCAGGGGGTATCGGGATATTCATTGGTATGGCCTCGTTTGTGCTTTGCTCTATCGGTGGACCCTTGCCTGCGGGAAATGATTCCCGCCCAGTGGCGGTATATCCACCTGAACTTTTGAACAGCGCCCAGGCTCGGACCTTATACGGCCCTGCTCAGGGAGAGCGTCGCCGTTTCTGAATTCGGATCAAGCCAAGAGCGTCCACAGGGCGTAAGGGGAAGATGCTCGATGACTGCTGAAACACTGGTTCCAGAAGACTCCGTGCTGCCGCTGTCCCAGGCGCTGCTGTTACCCAGGATCGCGATCGAAAGCACCATGCCGGTCATCGACAACGGTGAGTTTGCCGTCAAGGCGGTGGTGGGTCAGCGGGTCCATGTGACCAGCAAAGTGTTCGCCGATGGCCACGATAAACTGGCGGTGTTGATCCGCTGGCGCGCGCTGGGAGATGAAAGCTGGCACAGCGTGGTCATGCTGGATATCGGCAACAATGGTTGGGAGGGCGCGTTTACCGTCGCCCGTCAAGGCCGCCATGAGTACTGCATCGAAGCCTGGATCGACACCTTTGCCAGTTTCTGTTACGAACTGCGCAAGAAGCATGAAGCTGGCGTGCCGGTCAGCCTGGAGTTACAGGAGGGCCGCAGCCTGGTCTTGCAGGCCGCCGAACGCAGTGACAATGAACTGCGTGACCGCTTGATGTTGTTGCACCATGAGCTCTCCGGCCTGTTGGAAACCGAGCAGGTGGCGTTGTTCCTGCACGAAGACAGTGCACACCTGATGACCCAGGCCGACCATCGGGCCTATTTGAGCGTGAGCCCCGCGTACCCGATTGACGTGGAGCGTGAGGCCGCACAATTTGCCAGTTGGTACGAGCTGTTTCCGCGCTCGATCACCGACGATCCGGCGCGGCACGGCACGTTTAACGACGTGCATGCGCGTTTGCCGATGATCCATGACATGGGCTTCGACGTGCTGTACTTCCCGCCGATTCACCCCATCGGCCGTAGCCATCGCAAGGGCAAGAACAATTCACTCACTGCCGGCCCCGATGATCCTGGCAGCCCCTATGCCATCGGCAGTGAGGAGGGCGGTCACGAGGCGATCCACCCGCAGTTGGGCACGCGCGATGATTTTCGCCGGCTGGTCCAGGCCGCTGCCGACCACGGCCTGGAAATCGCCCTGGATTTCGCCATCCAATGCTCCCAGGACCACCCTTGGCTCAAGCAGCATCCGGGCTGGTTCAACTGGCGCCCGGACGGCACGATCAAGTACGCGGAAAACCCACCGAAAAAATACCAGGACATCGTCAACGTCGATTTCTACACGGCCGATGCCATCCCGAGCCTGTGGACTGAACTGCGCGATATCGTGGTGGGCTGGGTGGAAGAGGGCGTGAAGACCTTTCGCGTTGACAACCCGCACACCAAGCCGCTGCCGTTCTGGCAATGGCTGATCAGCGACGTGCGCGCCAAGTACCCGGAGGTGATCTTCCTCGCCGAAGCCTTCACCACCCCGGCGATGATGGCGCGCCTGGGCAAGGTCGGCTATTCCCAGAGCTATACCTATTTCACCTGGCGCAACACCAAGGCTGAGCTGAGCGAGTACCTCACGCAACTGAACCAGTCGCCTTGGCGTGAGTGCTACCGCCCGAACTTCTTCGTCAATACGCCGGACATCAACCCGGGTTTCCTGCATGAATCCGGCCGTGCAGGCTTCCTGATCCGCGCTGCGCTGGCCACCATGGGCTCGGGCTTGTGGGGGATGTATTCAGGCTTTGAGTTGTGCGAAGCCGCGCCGGTGCCGGGCAAAGAGGAATACCTCGATTCGGAGAAGTACGAGATACGCCCCCGCGACTTCACCGCGCCCGGCAACATCATCGCCGAGATCGCCCAGCTCAACCGCATCCGTCGTCAGAACCCGGCGTTGCAAACCCACCTGGGGCTCAAGCTCTACAACGCCTGGAACGACAACATCCTGTATTTCGGCAAGCGCAGCGAAGACGGCAGCAATTTCATTCTGGTCGCCGTCAACCTCGACCCGCACAACGCCCAGGAAGCCCACTTCGAATTGCCACTGTGGGAGATGGGCTTGCCCGACGATGCCCAGACCCAGGGCGAAGACTTGATGAACGGCCACCGCTGGACCTGGTACGGCAAGACCCAATGGACCCGGCTGGAGCCACAGATGCCGTTCGGCATCTGGCGCATCAGCACATCCTGAGTGCTCGTTCCCACGCTCTGCGTGGGAACGCCTCACGTGACGCTCTGCGTGGGAATGCCTCACTTGACGCTCTGCGTCGCGCTTGGGACGCGGAGCGTCCGGGGCTGC
Source organism: Pseudomonas sp. PA-4-8C (assembly GCF_021606625.1). Lineage (NCBI taxonomy): Bacteria > Pseudomonadati > Pseudomonadota > Gammaproteobacteria > Pseudomonadales > Pseudomonadaceae > Pseudomonas > Pseudomonas sp. PA-4-8C. The sequence continues at coordinate 1,304 of NZ_WKCD01000152.1, read as the reverse complement.
ATTCCCACGCGGAGCGTGGGAACGATCCTCGAGAACTTTGTATTTTCAGGAGTTTGCAATGGCCAAGAAACCCAAGGCAGCCACCTTTATCAAAGACCCGCTCTGGTACAAAGACGCGGTGATCTACCAGGTTCACGTCAAATCCTATTTCGACTCCAACAACGACGGCATTGGCGACTTTGCCGGGCTGATCGCCAAACTTGACTACATCGCTGACCTGGGCGTGAACACCATCTGGCTGCTGCCGTTCTACCCCTCGCCGCGCCGTGATGACGGCTACGACATTGCCGAATACCGCGGCGTGCACAGCGACTACGGGACGATGGCCGACGCCAAGCGCTTTATTGCCCAGGCCCACCAACGCGGGCTGCGGGTGATCACTGAACTGGTGATCAACCACACCTCCGACCAGCACCCCTGGTTCCAGCGTGCGCGCAAGGCCAAACCAGGCTCGGCGGCACGGGACTTCTACGTGTGGTCGGACGATGACCAGAAATACGACGGCACACGCATTATTTTCCTCGACACCGAAAAGTCCAACTGGACCTGGGACCCGGTGGCCGGCCAGTACTTCTGGCACCGCTTTTACTCGCACCAACCGGACCTCAACTTCGATAACCCGCAGGTCATGAAAGCGGTGCTGTCGGTGATGCGCTATTGGCTCGACCTGGGCATCGACGGCCTGCGCCTGGACGCCATCCCCTACCTGATCGAACGGGACGGCACCAACAACGAAAACCTGGCCGAAACCCACGACGTCCTCAAGCAGATCCGCGCCGAGATCGATGCCCATTACCCCGACCGCATGCTGCTGGCCGAAGCCAACCAATGGCCGGAAGACACGCAGCTGTACTTTGGCGACAGAAAGGGCGACGACGGCGATGAATGCCACATGGCGTTTCACTTCCCGCTGATGCCGCGCATGTACATGGCGTTGGCCCAGGAAGATCGCTTCCCCATCACCGACATTCTGCGCCAGACCCCGGAGATTCCCGCCAACTGCCAGTGGGCAATTTTCCTGCGCAACCATGATGAGCTGACCCTGGAAATGGTCACCGACAAAGAGCGCGACTACCTGTGGAACTACTACGCCGCAGACCGCCGCGCCCGTATCAACCTGGGCATTCGGCGACGCCTGGCGCCGCTGGTGGAGCGCGATCGTCGGCGGGTGGAATTGCTCAACAGCCTTTTGCTGTCGATGCCGGGCACGCCGACCTTGTACTACGGCGATGAAATCGGCATGGGCGACAACATCTACCTGGGCGACCGTGACGGCGTGCGCACGCCGATGCAATGGTCCATCG
>NZ_WKCD01000151.1:0-12990 GCF_021606625.1 Pseudomonas sp. PA-4-8C | reverse complement strand
GGGCGAGAGAGAGTCGTTCAAGAGAAAGTTGATGGCGGGTAACAAAGGATGGTTAACGGGGTTGTTTTGTCGCGTTTCAAGTTAGTTCTTTCAAGCATAAATACAGAACTTCAGGTAGTGGCGTTCAAAGGCAGCGAAGCCCTCGATCAGCCTTACTTTATACACATGCAGTTAGTCAGCGAAGATCCTTCCCTTGACCTGGAGGCGTTGCTTCATCAACCCGTTTATCTGGCTTTCGGCGAAGCAGACCAGGGCTTACATGGGCAAATCTACGCCATCGGTCGGGATGATCCCGGTACGCGGCTCACCCTTTATCACCTGACGCTGGCCCCACGCCTGGCATCCCTTGCCCATCGTTGCGACCAGCGGGTTTTTCAGCAGCGCAGCGTACCGCAGATGATTGCCGCGGTCCTCGAACACCACGGTATCTTTGCCGACGCCTACGCGTTTGAGTTGGGGCCGGTGGTGTATCCACCGCGCGCATTTTGCGTGCAGTACAGGGAGTCCGACCTGCATTTCATCCAGCGGCTGTGTGAGGAGGAGGGTATTCACTACCACTTTCGCCACAGCGCGGAGAATCATCTGCTGGTGTTCGGTGATGACCAGACAGTATTTCGACGGTTGCCGGTGCAGCGTTATTGTCCCTCGGCTGATCCATCGCTTGGGCCCCCGGTTGTCCAACGTTTCGACCGGCGCATGGTAACGCGCAGCCGGCGCACCGTACGCCGTGACTATGACTTTGAGCACCCTTCGTTTCGCCTGCATGACCAAGCCGGTGCCGGGCCGGTCGATCCTTTGGAAGACTATGGCTACCCTGCCGGCTTTACGGGCCATGCACGCGGTGTGCAGCTGGTACGGCGCGGCCTGGAGCGCCACCAGCGTGATCGCCATCGGGTACTGGGCAAGAGCGATCAACCGGCGTTGTGCAGTGGTCACTTTCTTGAGCTGTGTGATCACCCGGACCCAGCCTGCAACGACTTATGGCTGCTGACTTCGGTGCGTCATGAGGGTTACCAGCCGCAGGTGTTGGAGGAGTCGGTCGTTGATGCCAATGGGTTCCAAGGCTATCGCAACCGGTTCACCGCAACCCCCTGGCGCGCAGTGCATCGACCGGCCCTCAAGCACCCTAAGCCAACGATCAGTGGCAGTCAGACCGCGACGGTAACCGGGCCTGCCGGCGAGGATGTGCACTGCGATGCTTATGGTCGTGTGAAGGTGCGCTTTCACTGGGATCGCGCGGAAAAGGGCGACGAGACCAGCAGTTGCTGGCTGCGTGTGGCGTCCGGTTGGGCGGGTGATGGGTTTGGCGCCATGGTCATTCCACGGGTGGGCATGGAAGTGTTGGTGAGCTTTCTGGAGGGAGACCCGGACCAACCCCTTGTCACCGGTTGCCTGCCCAATGCATCGCATCTGCCGGCGTACCCTTTGCCGCAGCACAAGACACGCAGCGTTCTGCGCAGCCGCAGTTCGCCGGGCGGCGGGGGCGCCAATGAGCTGTACCTTGAAGACCGACGCGGCGAAGAGCTCATTTACCTGCGCGCCCAGCGTGACTTGGAGCAACGGGTGGGGCATGACAGTCGCCTGGAGGTAGAGGGCGATAGCCTGACTCGCGTTGGCCAAAGCCTGGTGATCGAAGCCGGGCAGCAGGTTCACCTCAAGGCCGGTGCCAGCCTTGTTATTGAGGCCGGTGCGCAACTGAGTTTGAAGGCTGGCGGGGAACATTTGGTGATGCAGGCTGGCAGCATCTCAAGCAGCCAGCCCATCACCCTGGGCGGTTCGCCGTCTGCACACCGCTCGATGAACGCCGGTGTGCAAATCTCAGCAGGGCAAGGCGTCATCATGGACTTGGCCAAGCAACTGGGCGCGGACTTTTGCCCTCTGTGTGAATGCTCCCGTGAAGGCCTGTGCGATATCGCGGGGAGGGCGGCTTGATGAACAGCTTGCCCTATCGTTGGATGGCCCAACAGCAGCAGAGCGGGCATCAACTATGCCTTGTGCTTGATGGCAACCACGAGGCTCGCCAACCTCTGCTCGCCGGTCGCGCGCCCTCGCACTATTGCAACCTTTACAGCGAGACCGCTGTGGCGCAGTTGGCGAGTTCAGGCCCGGTCATCGTGTTGATCGAGCGAATGAGTGACCCCGCCCTGACCGACCTGCTGCTACACCCCGAGTCGAACTGGGGTTGGCTCGCCAGCCTGCCGGCCAGCGACCTGGCGGGTATCGCGCGCCATTGGCGCGAGAGACTGCTGGTCGGGCCAGTAGGCCAGCAGGCGCTTTATCGCTTGCACGACAACCGCACCCTGGCCCGTGCCTTGGCCCATCTGGGCAAGGAACATTGGCCTTTCTACCTCGGGCCTCTGATCAGCGTGTGCTATTGGCATGAAGATGATTGGCACCACCACAAAAACCCTGCACCGGGCGACTACCCGGCGCCTGAGCCCCCGCCGTGGCTCGACACACCCAACCCCCAGGCCGAAGCCATCCTGCACGCCAATATCCTGCGCTACCTGCTGGCGGAGCACAGCGAAGACCTGGCGGCATTGGTCGAATTCCAAAACCCCAGGATTTGGCTGGCCCAGGTACTGGAACAAGCGCGCACCTGGCGGTGGCGGGAGCCTGCGCAGCTCGAATTTTTGGTGGTTCGCCGGTTGGCCGAGGCGACTGGTAGCAGTGTTACTCATTGGCAACCGAGGGCAGGCGAGGCGCCTGGGGAGCATTTTGAACGAGTGGTGGCGCAGTGGCACAGGGAGGTAGGGAGCGGTGAGTAAATGGATGGGATTGGTGCTGCTGGTGGCTGGGGTGCTTTCGGGATGTACGGGGAGGGCGGTGGAGCGTTTTACGTTGGAGGTGGATTTGCCGGCGCAGTTTGAACTTAAAACGGCTGCCAACTACCGGCCCGCGACGGGTGAGACCTGCACCTTGCCTCGGCGGCGAGGTAAAAGACCTGAGCGGAAAGTCTTTTTTACAGACTACAAGCCTGTGGCGAGCAGCGTGAGTTATGAGCTGCCACTGACTGAAACGGTAGAAGGTTGTCCGTTGGTCCTGCGCAGTGTGGAGTTTGACTTTTATGCGAAGTGGGGGACGCGGAGTATGGATGTGGGTGGAAATTTCGGGAGTATTTCTATTCGAGACCGTTTGAAGGCCGACCTACCTGGGATGCCCGAGTCGGGTGTGCAGGAAATACTGGGGCAATGTAAATGGCACTTTCGGACGGTAGGGCCTTTGCATGCGATTAGAAAACTCCTGATCTGCAATTCGCTGGATTCGATGGGTAAGTTGCAAGCGTCGCGGGTAGGGGGCGTGGCGCAACGGCCGCAATTACCCGGAAAAAAGCTGAGGCTGGTGCTATCTGTCAGCAAGGATGAGTTACCTGCCTTTGACGATAGATGGGTAGCGGTGCCGGGGGGGTGGCGGCGATGCAGAGGCAAGAGTTTCGAAGACCTTTTTGCATATTGCGCAGGTAACACCACAGACTTTAAACCCATAAAAATGCCGGACGGGCGCGTATGCGACGTCTATCCAACATGTAAATAACAAGGACCAATTCATGAAGCTGGATGCATGGAAGCAAGATTTTTTCAGTGAACGAATGCCTGCTTGCGCATTGAAAGGGCACTGGGTGAGTTTTCGTTTGGTCGATATGACGGGCAATGGAAAAGCCTATGGCGGACTAGCCTTTTCGGTCCATGACAGTTCAGGGAGACAGTACGTCGGTAAATTGAATGGTGAGGGTTTTGCCCGTTTGCAGGATTTCTACTGCGGCCCGGTTGTTCTCATGTTGGATGATTTGTATAGCGGGACTGAGGAGCCGTATTACCAGCTACGAACGCGCCGAACCTACAAACTGCCTATCACCGAACTTCAAATGCGCGCTGAGCGAACTTTTTTTGCTAGTGCTGACGACAGACGCGTTGAGGAGAGTCCGGCCTACCAGCAAGCGGATTGGTTTTATCAGGTTGAAGTAAGCGATTTGGTACGCCATAGCGCTCATCTGCCCCTACCTGCGTCGTCAACTTTGCGTCCCAAGCGTCATGCACTGAAAATGATGGCCGACCTAGGGTTCGGTCCGCCCGAGCCAACTTTTTCGGGTATCGTACTGTTCCCCAACAAGCACACCGTTCTGGAAATGCGACCCCTACGGGCCTTGCGCCCAATGTTATCCACCGAAGACAGCTTATGTGCCCTGAACCTCTACCAACTGGCATTGTTTGCTGCGTTGAGTTACTGCGATTTTGGGCAGGTCCCCGCAGAAAGCCCATCAGACGAAGTGCGGTTTCCGTTAGATCCGAGCGTTGGAAATTTATTCGCTGAACAGCTTTCGGTGTATCACGAAGCCTGGCGAATTGATCCGAAGCAATCACACCGTTTTTACCCGATCTACGAAGATGTTCCTTACTCCCAGCGTTTCGAAATCCTGCCTTTCGATCCTGAGTTGTACCCACAAAATCGCCCGGAACTAAAGGAAGAGCAGGAATATCCCGCACGCTTGCACTTTTTCGATGATGAAAAATTCGGCACTGATACCCAGGCTTTCATCACCCATCACGATGAGATCATCCTGATTTCTGTGCGAGGAACGGTCAGTCGTGCCGACGTATTACGCGATGCCGATGCCCATCAGGTGTCTTTCGAAGACGGTGTTGGAAAAGCGCACGATGGTTTTTACCAGGCCTACCGGGCTATACGTGATTTCGTACTGCAATACCTTGATCAGTTTCACATTGGCCAGCGCATCGTAATTTGCGGTCACAGCCTCGGCGGCGCCATTGCATTGCTGTTGGCCGAAGGACTGCGCCGAACCCCAGACGCCCACTACAACATCCTGCTCTACACCTACGGCGCCCCACGCGCCGCCGACGCCGAATTCACCGCCGGTGCCTCAACCCTGGTCCACCACCGCATCGTCAACCACAACGACCCCGTCCCCAGTGTCCCGGCGCCCTGGATGAACACCACCGCCAAGCTCTGGATTCCCGGGGCCATCACGCTATTCAGCAACCCCGCACCCGGTGGCCTGCTGTTCGCCGCAGGGCTGGTGCGCGTGGGCGGCAACCCCTATCGGCATCACGGTGAGCAATATCACTTCATGCCGATCACGCTCCCGGATGGCAGCCACTCTTCAGTGCTATGGAAGCCTGGATGTGAATCCATCGAGGAGGCAGGTTGCAACCGCGCATTGCAACTGCAAGGCGACATGCCCGGTCGCGATAATTTGCTGAGGCAACTATTCCAAGCCGACCAGCACTTCATGACCACCAGCTACGTCCCCGCAGCCTGGGCGACATTGCGCCGCTGGCAACAAACCCTGGAGAGTGAGGGCCCGCTGGTGACCCAGCGGGAGTTCGAGCTGCTCGACCGGGCCTTCGAAGGCATGCGCGAGCAACTGCGGGCCAAGCGGCGTGAACTGGCTCAGCGGCGCCCAGCCAATGATCGTAGCCATGAACCCACCGATGCCTTGAACGCAGAGATCGACCGTTTGCACACCAGCCGCGAGCGCTTGGCAAGCCTGCGCTGGCGTCGCCTGCAAGCCCACGATGTCTACGGCAGCCATGCCCGTTCTGCACATCTGCAATCGAGCCTCAAACGTTGGTTCAGCCACCGCGAGAATCGTGAGCCAGCGCAATTTGCCAGCATCCCGCCGCCGTCCCAGAATGAACAGGCACGGGCGCAAACGCTGGATATCGACTCAGTCGTCTAACCGACGCGATTACATAAACTCCACCCGGGCCGGTTGCCGTTTCATCAGCACCTTGCCGTTGCGGATCGAGTACAACGGCAGGCCCTGGCTACGTATGACTTCGTAGTCGCTGTCGGCCGACAGGATCAGCAGGTTGGCCGGGCGACCTGCTTGCAACCCATAGCGATCGCCCAGGGCCATGGCTTTGGCACTGTTGTCGGTGACCAGGTCCAGGGCGTTTTGCAAATTGCGGTAACCGAGCATATGGCAGATGTGCAGGCCGGCCTCCAGCACTCGCAGGATATTGCCGTTACCCAGCGGGTACCAGGGATCGACGATGGAGTCCTGGCCGAAACACACGTTCATGCCGGCCTCAAGCAGTTCGTTGACGCGGGTGACGCCGCGGCGTTTCGGGAAGTTGTCGAAGCGGCCTTGCAGGTGGATGCTTTCGGTGGGGCACGAGACAAAGCTGATACCGGAATGCCCCAGCAGGCGAAACAGCTTGGCGCAGTAAGCGTTGTCGTAGGAGCCCATGGCCGTCGTGTGGCTGGCTGTCACGCGGGCACCCATTTCGCGGCTGCGGGCTTCTTCGGCGAGGACTTCGAGAAAGCGTGAGTGGGGATCGTCGGTTTCGTCACAGTGCACGTCCACCAGGCAGCCGGTGCGTTCGGCCAGGTCCATGAGGAACTTCACCGAACTCACGCCTTGGTCGCGGGTGTATTCGAAGTGGGGGATGCCACCGATCACGTCGGCACCCAGGCGAATGGCTTCTTCCATCAGTTCGCGGCCATTGCGGAATGACTCGATGCCCTCCTGGGGGAAGGCGACGATTTGCAGGTCGATCAGGTGGGTGCTCTCTTCACGTACCTCCAGCATGGCCTTGAGTGCGGTGAGGTCTGGGTCGGTGACGTCGACATGGGTGCGCACATGCTGGATGCCATGGGCGGCGAGGGCCTGAATGGTTTTTTTGGCCCGCGCCTTGGTGTCTTCCTGGGTAATGGTGGCCTTGCGTTCACCCCAGCATTCGATGCCTTCAAACAGCGTACCGCTCATGTTCCAGCGCGGCTCGCCAGCGGTAAGCGTGGCGTCAAGATGGATGTGGGGTTCGACGAAGGGCGGTATCACCAGGTTGCCGGCGGCGTCCAAGTCGCCGGCCATCAGCGTTGGCACCCCGGTTTGCGCAGTGATGCTGGCGATCCGGCCGTGTTCCAGGTGCAGATCATGCAGGCCTTCACGGTTGCGCAGGCGGGCATTGATGATGTGCATGGTCAAGTTCCTCTTGGCTAAAAACAATCAGGCAGACAGCCGCCAGATCCTCAGGGCGATACCGATGTCCAGGCGGTCATGGCGCGTAGTATGGCGCTGAGCAGCACATAGGTCAGCGATGCGGCAACAATTCCCACCAACGGCGCGACCCACGGCGAGTTGAACGCGACTACGGTGCCCACCCCATACGCGATCAGACCTGGCCAATTGAATGCCGGTAAGTGAGCTTCTGCCAAGCGCGGATATTGGCCGCGATAGCGATAGAAGAAGTCCGCCATGATCACGCCTCCTATCGGCGGGATGACCGTGCCCAGCAGGATCAGGTACGGCACCAACAGGTCGTACATGCCGAACAAGGCGAGCAAGGTGCCGATCACCGCGCCGGCCAGGGTCACGCTCTTGCGACGCTGGGTACGCAGCAGGTTGCAACCGGCGACGGCGAAGTTGTAGATGGTGTTGTCCTGGGTGCTCCAGATATTGAGCAGCAACATCGCCATCGCCGCCGTGGCGAAACCTTGCAGCAGCAAGACTTCCACCACATCCGGTTGCTGATAGACGATGGCGCCATAGGCCCCGATCAGCACCATCAAGCCGTTGCCGACAAAAAAGCCGATCAGGCTAGCCAGCACCGCAACCTTGGCCGAGCGCGAAAACCGTGTCCAGTTGGTGGCCTGAGTTGCCCCGCTGACAAAGGTCCCGAACACCAGCGTGATGGCGGTGGACAAATCCAGTTCAGCGCTGGGCACCACTGCCAGCAGCCCCTCCAGCCCGCCGACCTTCACGGTGGCGACCCACATCGACAGCAGCAACAGAAGCCCCATGGCCGGCACCGCGATGTAGGACAGGATTTCCAAGCCGCGATACCCCACGTAGGCGGTGGCGCAGAACAATAAGCCAAACACCAGCATCAGCCCCAGCACACTGCCCGGGCTCAACTGGAAATACTTGCCCAATACCACGGCCGCCGTGGCCGTGCCCCAGGCATACCAGCCGATCTGGGTAAAGCCGAGGATCAAGTCACTGAGCTTGCTGCCCACTTCGCCAAAGCAGAAACGCCCCATCAACACCGAGTTCAAGCCGCTCTTGAACGCGATGTAACCCAAGCCTGCGGCGTAGATACCCAACAACAGGTTACCCAGGACCACGACGCCGAGCATGTCGATGAAACTGAACGCCACCCCCAGCTTGCCGCCGGCGAACATGGTCGCGGTAAAAAAGGTGAACCCCAACAACACCATGGCCGTAGAGGCCAGACCCTTGCGCGCGTGCAAGGGGACTTCGCTGAGAGGGTAGTCGTTGCCGGGGTCTTGCTGCGTCATGGGGCTGCTCCCTGAGTGGTGACCCAGGTCGCGTGCATCCTGCGTGCCAACGTAGATGCGGGCAGGTATGCGCTGACGGGAGCAAGCCCTTTATAAGGCCGCCCCCTCCCAATCAGCGCAAAAGCAGTGCAGCGGTGAGCCAAACTGGCTCAGTCGAACAGCGTTGGCATGAAGCGCATAGTGGGTCTCAATACCCCTTGCAGTCACGCGTCCCCATCAGTCCATCGGTGCTTCAAAGATGGACTCGATGGGCTGCTCGAACACCTTGGCGATCTTGAACGCCAAGGGCAAGCTCGGGTCGTAGCGGCCGGTCTCGATGGCGTTGACGGTCTGGCGCGACACACCCAGGCGCTCTGCAAGGTCAGCCTGGGACCAGCCCAGTTCGGAGCGCAGATGACGCATTTGATTGTTCACTGATAGCGCCTTGAGCCGATGATCGTCGCCACACACCAGACGCCGCCCATGATCGGCCAGACCATGAAGGCCGACATCCGCGGGAAGCCAGCCGTTTCCAGAAAACCGTAGCTGAAGGTGGTCAGCGCCGTGCAGACAAACGCCACCGCAAGCGCTTCGAGCTGGATCTTGCGGCCCATTTCATCCATGGCGTTCAGCCGCCGGATAATCGACACCGCCATCGCGATCATCGGGATGACGGGCAGCAGTGCCAGGGCGATTTTGGCGACGCCGTCGGGCATCGACGACATGTAGACGCTGGAAACCACCACGCACAGTACGTACACCAACAAAATGACAGCGAACTCCATCGGGAAGCGTTTGGGTGACATGATCATCTCCATAAGTAAAGGGTGCTTTACATTAGGTGGTGGTCAATTCAGTGTCAAGCTTGCTTTACATCGTGGTAGGCAGGCATTAAAAAACCACCCGCAGGTGGTTCTTTTCAATACTTGATCACTTACTCGCCGCGATAGATGCAGCCACTGGTGCAGGTCTCGTGGATACGGATCGCACTGAGTTCCGGCAGCAAGGGTTTCAGTTCATTCCAGATCCATTTGGCCAGTACTTCGCTGGTGGGGTTTTCCAGGCCGGGAATGTCGTTGAGGTAGTTGTGGTCGAGGCGTGCATAGAGCGGCTTGAAAATCGCTTTGATCTCCGAGAAGTCGCGAATCCAGCCGGTATGGGGATCCAGGTCGCCGCTCAGGTGGATGGCCACCTTGAACGAATGCCCATGCAGGCGCCCGCATTTGTGGCCTTCCGGTACGTGGGGCAGGCGATGGGCGGATTCGAATGTAAATTCCTTGAAGATTTCCACAGTGTTTTCAGCTCGGTCAGGTGTCTGGCAGGCGGCGAGTTTAACAGCTTGATCAACCTCTGCGCATACCGCCCCTCGGCCGCAGGCACCCATGCGGTCAAAGGGCTAGCAAACGGTCGCCGAGCTTGCCGTTGTCCGCCAATGCCAAAAACTCATCCCCCAGCCGCTGGCTCTCGCTCATGGCGGTTTGCCAATATTTGTTGCGGCCAAGGTCATCGCCCATAAAGCGCTTGAAGTCGCTGCGGTCTGGCAGCTTGCCGTGGGGCAGGCGGGCCAGGTAGTCCCTGGACGGCGCCAGCAGTAACACATCCTGCAAGCCTTGCTGGTTGCTGCGCCGCCATGGCAGGCCCTTGTCGAACCAGCCGGGGATGACCCGGTCGGTAAAATGCGGGTACAGCACGATGTCATCGCCGTGGTAGGGCAGGTCGAGGTGGTAATCCAGCAGGCCGCCGTCGCGGTAGGTGCCGGCTCCGGCCCCGGGCAGGTCGCGCACGCCTTGCATCACCAGGGGGATCGAGCCGGACGCGAGCAACGCCTGGCGCAGGTTGCCCACGTCCAGGGTGAGGAAGCGCGAGGGGAAATCCTTCAGAGGGTGTACCGGTGGCGCCTGACGCGGGTCGTGGATGATCAGCCGCTCGAAATGCCGCGACAGCCGTGCGCGGCCCCGCAGGTTATCGGCAATCACCGACGACAGGCCCAGCCCCAGCCGCCCACGGTGGTCATCGGCGAGCAAGCCGTGGCTCTTGACCACCATGATGTTCAGCCGATAGTCGGGGTTGTCCAGCACCCGCGCATCGCGCCCGGCCAGCAGGTCGTCGAGCATGCGCTGGCAGCTCTGGCTGACTTGGGCCATGGTCACGCCTTTGGCAAAGCGCTGCTCGTTGTACAGGCGGCCCAGGTCGAGCAAACCTTGCACCGGGTCGGGCAGGCAGGCGCTGGCGAACCGCCACGAGCCGATGGACGCGCCGATCAGCGCACGCTCGCGCGGCGCACGGGGCAACCAGTCACCGAACAGCGCCAGGTCCAGCCCTTGGATACCCAGGGCCTTGGGGCCGCCCGCCGCGCCGGGGAGGATGCCCACGTCGGCAGGCGCAAGGCCCTGCTCGCGGAGGCGGGTGAAGGCGCGTTTGCCGGCCTTGAGGGTCAAGGCCGGGAACTTGATATGGATGGCGGTCATACCGGTCTCTGTTGAGGCGAGCGGGGCAGTATAGGAAATCTCGCAGGCAGTGGGAAAAATGGCTTAACCGGAATTGCCATGGTGGCAATTCAGTTTCAGTTAAGTTGCAGCGCGTACCGTGGCCGACGTAGGAAAACATCATGTAACGGAGACTTATCATGAAGCGCCTCACTGCCCTGGGCGCCGCCGCTATCATCCTCGTTACGGCGACCCCGGCCGCCGCATTGGACCCCGACAAACCACTGATCGTGCCGGCCACTGTTACTATTGTCGCTTTCGATCAATTGGAAGCCACTGCCCTGGCCCTTCACCCTGGTTCGACGCTGCTGGGCACCGACCTGGATGAGGAGTACGGCAAGTACGTCTATGAAGTTGAGCTTCAAGACACTGACGGCATTGAATGGGATGTTGAATTGGACGCGCTCACCGGGCAGGTTCTCAAGAATCATCAGGATACGTAATGAAGGTAAATTTACGCGTCGGCAGTCGCGTGGCGCTGGTGCTCATGGTGTTTTGTTCCAGCCTGGCGGCCCGCGACCTCAACCAGGACGAAGCCCTGGCCCTGCGCCAGCAAGGCGTGATCCTGCCATTGGAACAGCTGTTGCAGCAGGCCATGGCGCGATACCCCGGCTCACGGCTGCTGGAAGCCGAACTGGAAAAGAAACACGGGCAATATGCCTATGAAGTGGAACTGGTGACCACCGAGGGCGTGGTGCGCGAGATCAAGCTGGACGCCACCAACGGTAACCTGATCAAAGATGAGGAAGATTGATGCGCCTGCTCCTGGTGGAAGACAACGTCCCCCTGGCCGACGAACTGATGGCCGGCCTGCAGCGCCAGGGTTATGCGGTCGACTGGCTGGCCGATGGCCGCGACGCCGTGTATCAAGGGCGCAGCGAACCCTATGACCTGATCATCCTCGACCTTGGCCTGCCCGGTTTGCCCGGGCTTGAAGTGCTGGCCCAATGGCGCGCCGCCGCGTTGGCCATCCCGGTGCTGATTCTCACCGCCCGCGATTCCTGGGCCGAGCGTATCGAAGGGCTCAAGGCCGGCGCCGATGATTACCTGAGCAAACCCTTTCACCCCGAAGAGCTGTACCTGCGCATCCAGTCGCTGCTGCGCCGCTCCCACGGCCAGACGAACCAGCCCACCCTGCAAGCTGCCGGCCTGCATTTGGATGAAGGGCGCCAGTGCGTGCTGCGCGACGGCGCCGAGATCCAATTGACGGCTGCCGAATTTCGGTTGTTGCGCTATTTCATGCTGCATCCCGAACAGATCTTGTCCAAAAGCCACCTGGCCGAACACTTGTATGACGGCGAGACCGAGCGCGACTCCAATGTACTTGAGGTGCACGTCAACCACCTGCGGCGCAAATTGGGCCGCAGCGTGATCGAGACGCGGCGCGGGCAGGGCTACCGTTTCGGCGCCACCCCGGCATGAGGTCAATCCAGCGGCGCCTGAGCCTGGGGTTGATCAGCGTGATGGTGATTGTCGGCGTGGTGCTGGCGCAAACCAGCCTGTGGTTGTTCGAGGCAGGTTTGCAGCGCTACCTTGAAGCGGGCTTGCGCAACGACAGCGAAAACCTGCTGGTGGCGCTGGTGCGTGGGCCCAACGGTGTGCAGTTGGATGAGCAACGCCTGTCGCCGGCGTACCAGCGGCCATTCTCCGGGCATTACTTTCGTATCGACTTTGCCGATGTGCATTGGCGCTCCCGCTCACTGTGGGACCAGGAACTGCCCCGGCTTCCCACGGCGGGGCTCAAGGGCAACCTGCAACTGGGGCCCGAAGGCCAGCAACTGTTGGTGCTGCGCTCGGACTACAAGCGCTTTGGCCAATCGATTTCCATCAGCGTGGCCCAGGACTACACGCCGGTGCGCGAGAGCTTTCGCCTGATGCGCCAGGTCGGCCTGGTGATGGGGCTGGCGGCGCTGCTACTGGTGCTGGTTCTGCAACGGGTCACGGTGCGCCGTGCCTTGCGCCCGCTGGAGACCGCGCGCAACCAGATCGCTCAACTGCAACAAGGCCAGCGCTCGCAACTCGATACTCAGGTGCCACTTGAGCTGGAGCCCCTGGTGGCGCAGATCAACCACCTGCTGGCGCACACCGAAGACAGCCTCAAGCGCTCCCGCAACGCCCTCGGCAACCTGGGGCATGCGCTGAAAACTCCCCTGGCGGTGTTGTTGAGCGCTGCTTCCAGTGAAGCCCTCAAGGATCATCCGCAGTTGAGCCAGTTGTTGCGCGAGCAACTGGAGCAGGTGCAGCAGCGCCTCAACCGTGAACT
>NZ_WKCD01000150.1:0-13014 GCF_021606625.1 Pseudomonas sp. PA-4-8C | reverse complement strand
CCCCGACAGCAACCGCCAGTTCCAAGCCCAAGTCTTGCCGTGACAGCACCTGCACCTTGGCTTGCGGGCTGATCTGCGTCTCGCCTTTGCCTGCATCCGTGGCCCGTGACAACGCGGCGCCCCATTGCACGGCAGGCATGGCGCTGAACGTGCAGGCGGGCGACACGTTGCTGTTGTGGGTACTCCCCGCGTGCCGCTGGGCGCTGTACCAGGCGTCGACGTTGCATTCCCCCGGCGCGTTGATCGCGCCGTCATCAACCACATAAGCGCCGCCTGCGGCTTGGGCTTTTGAAATCAACGCGACGACAAAGACCAGGCCCAGCGTCATGCCGATAAAGATCAAGTTGCGCTGCAATGCACGGCGCTTGGCCGGTGGCAGTAACAGCAAAGTTGGGCGAGCACCGCGAGAGTGGCGTGCGCGATATTTGGCAAACCCGTCGCGGCGTGCCGGCGTGTGTTTTTTGTGCATGATGCACCTCGCTTGAATTCAGCTTTCTACGGTCAGCACCGAAATGCCGCTGGCTTTGGCCTGGCAAACCAGCTCCGAGGTATCGTCACCGCCCGGCAGGGCGATGATCAGGTCGGGGCGGCTGTCGGCCAGCATGAAGTGGTTGCGCTGGCGTTCGGCCTGTTTGCCGTGGCGCTGCCAATTGGGTGGGTAGCGCACCACGTCGATACCGATTTCCCGTGCCCATTCCTCGATCTCACTGCCCAGGAACTGGTTGCCGCCGTGGATCAGTACCTGCACCGGGCGCAGGCGGTGGTAAGCGTCCAGCACATGGCGGGACTTTTTGGTGTCGGCGTAATGACGACCTGCACAGATCAACACGCGCATGAGCAAATCCTTGTATTGCACGCTGGGACCGGGCGGCCGCCAGCGTTTGAACGGCGGGGAGGGTCAGTACCACTGCTTGAAGCGGCGGATGTAGATCGTCTTCATCAGTTGGGCGACGCAGCAGTAAGCCAGCAACGTGCCTACCAGCCATGGGAAGTACGCCATCGGCAGCGGTTGCAGCCCCACCAGGTTGCCCAGCGGCGAGAACGGCACGTAGATGCCCAAGGCAATCACGATGCAGGTCATCATCAACACCGGCCAGGCGGCTGTGCTCTGGAAGAACGGGATCTTGCGGGTGCGCAGCATATGCACCACCAGGGTTTGCGAAAGCAGCCCCTCGATAAACCAGCCGGACTGGAACAGCGTCTGCATTTCCACACTGTTGGCCGAGAACACGTACCACATCAGCGCAAAGGTGGTGATGTCGAAGATCGACGAGGTCGGCCCGATCCAGATCATGAAGCGGCCAATGTTTTTCGCATCCCACTTGCGCGGCTTGGCCAGGTATTCCTTGTCCATCTTGTCCCACGGCAGGGCCAGCTGGGAGATGTCGTACATCAGGTTCTGCAGCAGCAGGTGGATCGCCAGCATCGGCATGAACGGAATGAACGCACTGGCCACCAGCACCGAGAACACGTTGCCGAAGTTGGAGCTGGCGGTCATGTTCAGGTACTTCATGATATTGCCGAAGGTTTCGCGGCCCTTGAGCACGCCCTCCTCGAGCACCATCAGGCTCTTTTCCAACAGGATGATGTCCGCCGATTCCTTGGCGATGTCTGTACCGCTGTCCACCGAAATGCCCACATCGGCATCGCGCAGCGCCGGTGCATCGTTGATACCGTCGCCGAGGAAGCCGACGGTGTGCCCGTTAGCTTGCAGGGCCTTGAGCACGCGGGATTTTTGCAGCGGCGTGAGCTTGGCGAACACCGTGCGTTCTTCCACACGGCGCAGCAAAGTGGCGTCGTCCATGGCTTCGATTTCCACGCCCAGCAGCGGCTGACCGGGTTCCAGTCCAACCTGGCGGCAGATCTTGCTGGTGACCACGGCGTTGTCACCGGTCAACACTTTGATCGCCACGCCAATCTGTTGCAGCGCCGCAATGGCCGGGCCTGCGGTTTCCTTTGGTGGGTCCAGGAAGGTCAGGAAGCCCTGGATCACCAGGTTGCGCTCGTCGCTGGTGGTGTACTGCTGGCGTGCCAGTGCTTTGGGGATATTGCGGGTCGCCACTACGAGTACGCGGAAACCGTCTTCGTTGTAGTCATTGGCGAGTGCCAGCAGGGCGTCACGACGGCGCTCATCCAGGGGCAAGGCTTCGCCGGCCTCCATGACGTGCGTGGCAATGCTCAGCATCTCTTCCACCGCGCCTTTGCACACCAGCAGATGGTCACCGGCGGCATCCTTGACCACAATCGACAGGCGGCGGCGTACAAAGTCGAACGGCAATTCGTCAACCTTGCTGTAGGCAAACGGCACCTGGAACTTGGGGTTCTGTTCCGAGAACTGCACCACCGCCTGGTCCATCAGGTTTTTCATGCCGCTCTGGTGAAAGCTGTTGAGCCAGGCCAGGGACAGCACGGCGTCATCGCGCTGGCCGAAGGCATTGACGTGATGCTCGAGGATGATCTTGTCCTGGGTGAGGGTGCCGGTCTTGTCGGTGCACAGCACGTCCATCGAACCGAAGTTCTGGATCGCATTGAGGCGCTTGACCACTACCTTGCGCTTGGCCATGGCCGTGGCGCCCTTGGCCAGGTTGGCGCTGACGATCATCGGCAGCATTTCCGGGGTGAGGCCGACGGCCACCGCCAGGGCAAACAGGAAGGCATCGCCCCAATCGCCCTTGGAGAAGCCATTGAGGAAAAATACGATGGGCACCATCACCAGCATGAAGCGGATCAACAGCCAGCTGACACTGTTCACGCCGCGGTCGAAGGCGGTTTGCACCCGCGAGCCGACAATCGCCTTGGCCAGGGAGCCGAAGTAAGTGCGCGGCCCCGTTGCCACCACCACCGCTTTGGCGCGACCGCTGACCACGTTGGTGCCCATGAAGCAGATGTTCGGCAAGTCCAGCAGGTTGCCTTGGTCGGCGGCGAGGGTAGAGGCGGATTTTTGCGTGACATCGCCCAGGGTGTCGTACTTCTCCACCGGCAAGGCTTCACCGGTCAGCACGGCCTGGCTGATAAACAGGTCACGGGATTCGATCAGGCGGATGTCGGCAGGGATCATGTCGCCGGCAGACAACTGCACGATATCGCCGGCCACCAGGTCGCGCATCGGCACTTCGCGCAAGGTGGGCTGGGCGCCAACCTGCTCGCGGCGCAGCACGGTGGCGGTGGTGCGCACCATAGCCTTGAGGGCCTCGGCGGATTTGGCCGAACGGTGTTCCTGCCAGAAACGCAGCAGGCTGCTGAGCAACACCATGGTCATGATAATGACGACCTTGGTCGGGTCAGCCTCTTCGCCTTCCTGCATCGGTAGCCAGCAGTCAGTCACAAAGCTGATGCCGCCCAGGGTCAACAGCACGTAGATGAACGGGTTGTTCAGGGCCTGCAGGAACTGGATGATCGCGTGTGGCGGCTTGTCATGGGCGACTTCGTTATAGCCTTCCCGTTGCAGGCGCGCCGAGGCGTCCAGTTCGGTCAGGCCGTCCTGGGTGGCCCGTACATTGGCGAGGGTGGCTGCTAGGCCATTGTGGGCTTCACGGGCGGCACGCATCGACAGCTTGGTGTCGGTGGCGGTGCCATTTTTTTTGTGCAGAGGCGTGTTTTTTACGGCGCTCATTGTCTGTACTCCTGTCGCCAATTCTCGACAAAACATACCCGGTACTTACCTGTAGACAGGCGAGCGAAAGCATGCCGAGTCGCGGACTTCGCGATCGGTTTAGATAAAGTGTTCACGTAACTTCTGAAGGGCCCGCTAACAGTGCGTTAATTAACTAACGTGCAGCGAGCTACTACTGGACTTGTTCATAAAGAACTCCAGGGGTATCAATAAGAAAGTTGTAGTTTGCCGCCAGGTCAGGCGGCGCGAGCGCTCAGGTAAAGACCGAACAGCAAGCGGGCTTGCGCCAGGCTGGAAACCTGGGGTCTCTGTGGGTCTTGAGGGTCGGCGTGATCCCAGTGCTGCACCAGGTGGCCGCTTTCAGGGCAGATACGCCAGTGGGCCAGCGGCGGTGCCGGACGCACTTTAGGGGAGGGTATGGCAAAGGTCGAGCGGGTTGACGAAAAGCCCACGGGCTCGCGGCACAGCTTGGCGCGCAGGGCGGCGACCAGTGTGCGTGTATCGGGCAAAACAAGGAGTTGGAAGGTCATAACACACCTCGGGACCGGACGGGCGACCGGTGAGGCAGTTACGGTGGAGCATCAAGCTCTAGCGCAGCTTACCGGACCTGGAACGCGAGTCCTGTCATATTCTGGGTTTGGCGCCCGACGCCCGCAGAGGCGGTGCTCGGACAGCGACTAGATACTGTGTCCATTGGCTTCTTTTGTGAGGTTTAAAAAAGGCCCCAGTTGCGGGCACGGGCAATCTACTCAGGGCGTCAGTGAATGTCAACGTATGATTGATTAAATTATCCGGTGTTCAGAGTTCGTTCAGATAAGAGGCGCGCGTAAGTTGTAGGTTGAATAACTTCATATACCTTGCGCGGCGAGGAGTGCCAGATAGATCAATACTAAACCGCAGGCCGCATAACTCACGCGTTGCCAAGTCGGTGATGCGTTTTTGCGCAGCAGGTTTACCAAGGCGGCAGTGAGAAAACACGAGAGCACCGACGCCAGCATGAAGCCGGCAAAAAACATCAGCGTTTGCCCGTGGCTGGGGGTGGTGCCGACAATCCCCGACAGGGCGCTGCCCAGGGCGCCCCAGTAGACGATGTTCTTCGGGTTGGCCAGGGAAATCGCCGCGCCCACCGCCAACGCATTTTTGCCTGAGCTGGCAGGGGCGTTGCCGGTTGCGGGTAGCTGCCAGGCATCGATCAGGCTGCGGATGCCCAACCAAGCCAGGTACAGCGCGCAGATGATTGTGAGTGGTACCCGCACTGCATCATGCTGGATCAGCAGTGCGATACCGGTGAGGCCAATCACGGCCCAGACGGCGTCGCCCACCAGCGAGCCGAACTGCACCAGCAGGGCCGGTGTGAAGCCATGGAGCAAGCCGCGGCGCAGGGTCTCTGCCAGTACGGCGCCGGGGGAAAGGCAAAATACGAAGCCGAATACCAGCGCATAAACAAAGATCGACAGCATGCTCAGTTCCTTTCGAGAAAGTGCCAGAGCATACGTCAGTCCGGGAAGGGGATACCACGTCCTCTGTAGGAACGTTCGCGATGGCGGTATGTCAGCCACTCAATCTTCAACTGAACCACCGCCTTCGCAGGCAAGCCAGCTCCCACACTAGGCATGCATTGCCCACAGAATCAGCGTCTGTCACAGGTCCCTGTAGGAGCGAGCTTGCTCGCGAGAAGCGTCAACGATAACGCGCGTTTCCTGAATGAACGCGGTGCTTATGAGTTTTTCCGAGCAAGCTCGCGCCTACAAAGGCTGCGGTGTTGAGGCAATGCGGTCGATTTCAGCCTTCAATTCATCCGACGATAAACTCGCAAACGGCAGTGCAAAAAACGCCTTGCAGCGTGCAGCGATAATGTCGAGGGTGGCCGTGAATGCCGCCTCTACCTGCGCCTCGTTACCCTGCACCTCGGAAGGGTCTTCCAAGCCCCAATGCGTCTTCACCGCTGGGCCGAAATACACCGGGCACGCTTCACCGGCCGCTTTATCGCATACGGTGATGACTACATCCGGCGGGCTGTCTTCAAAGGCGTCATTGCCTTTGCTGTACAGGCCGTCAGTGCTGATGCCCGCCGCCTGCAACGTGGTCAGACTGCGTGGCAGCACCTGCCCCTTGGGGAAGCTGCCAGAGCTGATCGCCTCGAAGCCCGACGGTGCCAGGTGGTTGAACATCGCCTCGGACAAGATGCTGCGGCAGCTGTTGGCGGTACACATGAACAGGACTTTCATGGGGCGTTCCTTTAGAGGCTCAGGCGCAAGGCGAGGGCGGCGAGGGTGATCAGCAGCACGGGCAAGGTCAGCACGATCCCGACCTTGAAGTAGTAACCCCAGGTGATGGTGATGCCTTTGCGCGCCAGGATGTGCAGCCACAGCAAGGTGGCCAGGCTGCCGATAGGCGTGATTTTCGGGCCCAGGTCGCTGCCGATCACATTGGCGTAGATCATCGCGTCCTTGACCACGCCCACGGCATGGCTGGACTCGATGGACAACGCGCCAATCAGTACCGTCGGCAGGTTGTTCATGGCCGAGGAGAGCAGCGCCGTCAGTACCCCGGTGCCCATGGCCGCGCCCCACACGCCGTAGGTGGCGAAGGAGTCGAGCCAGGTGGCCAGGTAGTCGGTCAGGCCGGCGTTGCGCAGGCCATACACCACCAGGTACATGCCCAGGGAAAAAATCACGATCTGCCAAGGCGCTTCCTTGAGGACTTTGCGCGTTGAAATCTTATGGCCCTTGGCGGCAATCACCAGCAGCAGCACGGCGCAGACGGCGGAAATCGCACTGATGGGAATACCCAGAGGTTCCAGGGCGAAACAGCCGATGAGCAGAATACCCAGTACCCACCAACCAGCGCGGAACGTCGCAGGGTCATGGATGGCACTGCTGGGGTCTTCCAGGTCAGCCGGGTCGTAGGTTTGGGGAATGTCCCGGCGAAAAAACCACAGCAGCACTGCCAGGGTCGCAGCCACGCTGACCAGGTTCACCGGCACCATCACGGCAGCATATTCGTTGAAGCCGATCTTGAAATAGTCCGCCGAAACGATATTCACCAGGTTCGACACCACCAATGGCAGGCTCGCCGTATCGGCGATAAACCCGGCGCCCATGACGAAGGCCAGGGTCGCCGTCGGCGAAAATCGCAAGGCCAACAGCATCGACATCACGATAGGCGTCAGGATCAACGCCGCACCGTCATTGGCAAACAGCGCCGATACCAGCGCACCCAGCAGCACCATATAAGCAAACAACCGCCGCCCGCGACCACGGCCCCAACGCGCCACATGCAGGGCTGTCCAGGCGAAGAAGCCTGCCTCGTCCAGCAACAAGCTGATGATGATCAACGCGACAAAGGTACCGGTGGCGTTCCAGATGATGTGCCACACCACCGGAATGTCCGCCAGGCTGATCACTCCGCAGGCCAGCGCGAGGATGGCGCCCAACGTGGCACTCCAGCCGACGCCCAGGCCCTTGGGTTGCCAGATGACCAGCACGATGGTGACGAGGAAAATCGCAATTGCGACAAGCATGAATAAAAGCTCCGATGGCTCAGCAGCAGGTGCTGGCCCGTTGTGGTCGGTCGCCCATTGCATTCAGACGCAGTGCGTCGTCCTGCAACCATGGCTGGTTGGCTTGCAGAGTGATGTCCAGCACCTGAGTGACCCAAGCGGGCAGTGCCGGATTGATGCGGTAGTAGATCCATTGCCCTTGACGACGGTCCACCAGCAGGCCGCAACTGCGCAATTGCGCGAGATGGCGGGAGATTTTTGGCTGGCTGTCGTCCAAGGCATGGATCAACTCACACACACAAAGTTCGCCCTCGCGCAGGATCAGTAAGGTCACCCGTGCACGGGTGCCATCGGCCAGGCATTTGAACAGGGCGGTCGGGATGAGGAGGTCTGACATGATCAAGGACTTTTCAAGTAGGTACATTCGAATATACGTATTTCCATATATATCGGTCAAATCTTGTTTCAATTGATATGGATCAAATGCCTTTGAAACCGCCACAACTGTTTGAAATTAAAATGAAACACAAATGTCCTAACGTGCCTGCCCATTGCTGATGAAGGAAGACCCCGCGTGACCCGAGCCACCCGCAACCTGCGCAAGACCCTGGATTCCGTCGCGGAAAATAACGAAACCGCGGCGTTTGACCTGATGCGCGCCGTGGAAAAACTCGGCGATGAAGTGCTGCGCCAACGCCTGCTCAATACCATCCACCGACTGAACCAGGATGCCTACGAATTGCGCGAGGCCCGGGATTCGGTGGAGCAGGTGTCGGTCAAGCTCGCCTGAGCAAGATCGTTCAAGACACGCCCTCGTTCGTGCTGGCATGCTTGTCGACTGTCTGTCGATGAGCCGTTTCCATGTCCACTGCATTACCTCATTACGCCTTCACCCGCGGCGCCATCGCCGTCATTCCCTTGTCCCTGGCCTGCGCACCCTGGGGTTTGCTGGCCGGCTCGATGGCTATCGACGCGCAATTTACCCCGCTGCAAGCCCAAGGCTTGTCTGCCATTGTGTTTGCCGGCGCCGCACAACTGGTCGCCATTGGCATGGTCAAGAGCGGTGCCAGCCTGATTTCCATTGTGTTGACCACCTTGCTGCTGACCTCACAGCATCTGCTGTATGGCATGCACATGCGTCCTACACTGTCTTCGCTCAACACCCGCTGGCGCATGAGCCTGGGGTTCTTGTTGACCGATGAATTCTTTGCCCTGGTCAACCACTATGACCGCGAGACTTTCAATCGTTGGTATGCGCTTGGCGTCGGCCTGACGTTTTACCTGATCTGGAACCTCTTCACCCTCGCCGGCATTGTGCTGGGCAAGAGCATTCCCGGCCTTGATCAATTGGGGCTGGAGTTCTCGATTGCCGCCACCTTTATCGCCTTGATCACCCCCGTGGTGCGCGATGTACCCACGGTGGTATGCGTGGCGGTGGCACTGCTGTGCTCAGTCTGGCTGAGTTATTTGCACTGGGAATCGGCGGTGGTGGTCTCTGGTGTGTTGGGGATGAGCGCGGGGTTTGCCTGCAAGCGGCTGGGAGTGGGGCAACGATGATTTACCTGATGATTGTGGCCATGGGCTTGGTGGTGTTCTTCAACCGTTACCTGTTTATCGAGCCACGCTTGCCGGTACGGCTCAATCGCGGCGCGCGTGAATTCTTGGGCTTCGCCGTGCCGGGCATGCTCACGGCGATCTGCGGGCCGATTATTTTCCTGGCGGACCATCAGCTCAACCTGAGCCCGACCAACCCTTACCTGCTGGCCGGCATCTGCGCCATGGCGTTGATGTACTGGACGCGCAGCGTGTTGACCACCGTGCTATTGAGCATGGCGCTGTTCTATCTGTTCCGTTGGTGGTTTTGATACCCAGGCAAAAAAAAGCCCGCGGGGTGGCGGGCAGAAGGGAGACTTCTAAAAAATGAGCCTGGCCACTATAGGCGGCGTGTTGGCTCTTCACAGTGAAACAAAGTTCATGGGCGCATCAGTTGGCCTCGGCACAGTGGTAGAGTCACGGTTTTTCCAAGGAAGCAATGGCATGCACAAAGTGGTAATGGGCGTATTGATACTGGCGGCACTGGCCGGTTGCGCAGGTTCGAAGATGAAAGAGGCGCGCGCAGGCAGCCCCTACAAGACCCTGGCGTCAGACAAGGCCACCCTGGTCGTTGCCCAGTGCATCCAGTTCGGCTGGCAGGATGAAAGCGTGTTCGGCGTCGATGCCGGCGGTTTCAAGGAAGCGACCGAGGCGGGTGGTTTTACGGTGTACACCACCGGTGGCGATTACTTTGTCGATGTACTCAGCACCGGCGCGGGTTCTACGGTCAACTATTATGCTGCTCAGGACAATATGCCGGCCAAACGTCGCCTGGCAGCACTGGCCACTTGTCTGTAAGTCGGTTGCCTTAGTCATATTCCGAAACGCCTGGCGGGACAGCCGCCGGGCATTGGCTTATGATTCACTCGCTCGTTCGACGTGATGGCTCTTTACCGGTACACGGATGTCGAGGCTTAAACGTCGAACGAGCTCCTCCACCCCACCTCAACGGGGCATGAAACCCAAGTGCCAGCGTCGCGGAATCAACAGTGTCGTCACCCCTAGGCCTGCGGCCAATGCACCACTGACCCACAGTGCGCGCAGGCCCATTTGGTGTTCCAGCAGCGCACCGATCACAGCGCCAATGAACATCCCACCCCACGGAATCAATTGCACGCGCCAGCCATTGCGGCGCTCGCCCAATAACCAACGGCCCAGCCCGCGACCAAAGCGTGACAGCGCCCCGGTGACGTAGGTCAGCCCCACCGGTAACCCGTTCACCTCCTCGACGGCCGCGTTGAGCATGCCCATGGCAATGATCGCCGCGAGCAACGCGGGCAAGGTGTCGGTGGCAGGCCACAACGCCGCAGCGCAGAGCAAGGCGCCGATGCACAGCAGTAAGGGCAACGCATGGCGCTTGCTGAAACGGCTGACCAGCACACCCAAGGCATTGCCGACCACGAAGGTGACGACCAACAACACCAGCCGTCCGGTGAGCCCCAGGTCGCCCACGCTGATAGCCACCGCCAGGCGCGTGGTGTTACCGCTCATGAACGAGACGAAATCGCCGCTGGCCATAAAGCCGATGGCATCGGTCATGCCCGCCAGCACCGACAGACAGGCCACCAGCATCAAGCCCACCCGCCCGCGCCAGCGCTGTCGAAGGGCGAGCGTGACATTGGCGTAAGGCTTGCGGGACGAAGGCAGCATGGGGCCGGTTTCCTCGGTGAGATTATCCGGCCACTACCGTAGGATGCTTTGCCTGTCCGCGCAATGACCTCAGACACGCTCCAGTTGCCAGCCGGTGGCGTGCCACGCCAGATGGTGAGTCGGCTCGATCGCCTGCAAGAATGCCTCGTCATGGGACACGGCCAGCAGCGCGCCGGTAAACCCCTTCAATGCCTGCTCAAACGCTTGCACTGACTCCAGGTCCAGGTGGTTGGTGGGTTCATCCAACAGCAGCAATTGCGCCGGTGTTTCACGCCACAAGGCTACGGCCATCGCAGCTTTCAAGCGCTCGCCGCCGCTGAGTTGCCCTGCCGGCTGCGTAACCCGCAACGCGTCCAACTGCAACAACGCCAGACGTGTGCGCAGTTCGGCTTCGGCCAGGGGCGTCTCGAGCAGGTTAAGTTGCTCGACAAGGCTGCGACGGTCGTCCAGCAGCGCCAGGTGCTGATCGATGTACGCACTGGGCACCGCTACGCTGCACTCGCCACTGACCGCCTGCCAGTGGCCGGCTAGCAGTTTGAGCAAGGTCGATTTGCCGCAACCGTTCGGCCCACGTACGGCAACGCGAGCCGGGCCTGTCAGGTTGAGCGTCAGGTAGCTGGCGGGTGCCAGCGGATCGAGCCAAGGCAACTGCGCCTGTTCCAGCACCAGTACCTGGCGACCATTGGGGACGCTCGAGCCTGGTAATGCGAGCAGTGTGGGCGTCTCATCCACCACGCGCTCGTAAGCTTGACGTACCTGGGCGTCGAGTTGGTTTTTGCACGCATGATGGGCACTGCGCACGTTGCTGACGACTTCCTTTGCCGCGCTTTTCCAGCGTGCCCTGGTAAAACGGTCGACGTTGGCGGTCTCGGCCTGTTTACGTGCGCGTGCGGCGTGGCGCTGCAGGTCGTCGTGATCTTTTTGCAGGCGCCGACGCTCGCGGCTGCGGGCCAGACGCGCCTGCTCCCACGCGGCCATCGCGGCCTGCTGGTGAGTATCGCGTTGCTGGCGATAGGCATCGTAGTTGCCGCCATAGACCTGAATGCCCAGGGGCGACAGCTCAATGATGCGACCCATGACGTTGAGCAACTGTCGATCATGGCTGACCACTACCAGCCCGCCGCGCCAATCGCGCAACACATGCAACAGCCAATCGCGTCCGGCAGCGTCAAGGTGATTGCTGGGTTCATCCAGAATCAGCAACTGCGGCGCCGCCAACAACGCCCCGATCAGCGCGACCCTGGCCAGTTGGCCGCCACTGAGTTGATCGGCCGGGGTACTGGCGCTGAGGGTTGGCAAACCCGCTGCATCCAGCGCGTGACGCAGGCGTTCGGCCAGGTCCCAGCGGTCGTCGATCAGCTCCAGGTCACCGAGGCGTGCATCGCCCCGGGCCATGCGCTCAAGGGCAGCCAAGGCCGCGGCAGTTGCGGTGATATCGGCGATGGTTTGCCCTGCTTGAACCGCGATGGCCTGGGGCACATAGGCAACATTGGCGGGTTTTTTCAGGGTGCCGGAGGAGGGCAGTAGCACGCCGGCCATCAATTTCGCCAGGATACTTTTGCCCCGTCCATTGCGCCCCACGATACCGGTAGGCGTTTGATCAACGGACAGGTTTACGTCCGCCAGCAAGGTTTCGCCATTGGCGAACTGGAAAGACAGGTGTTGCAGGGAAACAAGCGCGGGCAGCCGTTTGACGTCAGTCATCAGCACCTCCAAAAAATGTCGAACAGGCCAACAAGCGCGCCAGGCGGCTCGTTGCAGATACATTCTGGAAGGCTTAGATGTTCACGTCGGCGGTCATCCCGTGAGTCAGAAGGGAGGCAGAGCCTAACCCACGTTAACTTTGTGCGGCAAGTCTTCGGCCAGTTTTTCCAAGAACATCGCCAGTGCGACCTCTTCGGCTTTCAGGCCTTTGCGCACCCGCGGCTTGGGCAACTTCGACAATTGGCCGAGGCTGAAATGCTCAAGCACCGCCGGGTGGATATAGCACTTGCGACACACCGCCGGCGTGTTGCCCAACTGCCGGGCGACATCCTTGACCATCGCCACCACATGCCGCTTGGCGTCGGATTCGGGCTGCCACGCCAACTCGCGCAACACCGCCAGCGCCATCGCCGTGCCGGCCCAGGTGCGGTAGTCCTTGGCGGTAAAATCTTCGCCGGTCAGGCTGTGCAGGTAGTCATTGACGTCCTGGGAGCTGACGGTATGCCGCTCACCGTCTTCGTCCAGGTACTGGAACAGGTTTTGCCCCGGCAATTCCATGCAGCGCTTGACCACCCGCGCCAGGCGCCGATCCTTTACGCTGACTTGATGCTCCACGCCACTTTTGCCACGAAACTGGAACTGGATCTCGCTGCCCTTGATGTCCACATGGCGGTTGCGCAGGGTGGTCAGGCCGTAGGACTTGTTCTCGCGGGCATATTGGGTATTGCCGACGCGGATCAGCGTGGCGTCCAGCAACATCACCACCGTGGCCAGCACTTTTTCGCGGGTAAACCCGGGTTCGGCGATTTGCGCTTCGAGCTGTTTGCGCAATTTGGGCAAGGCGGCGCCAAAGGCCTGCAAGCGCGCATACTTGTCGCTGTCACGCACCTCGCGCCAGCGTGGGTGGTAGCGGTATTGCTTGCGGCCACGGGCGTCGCGGCCGGTGGCTTGC